>CANQZE010000068.1 GCA_947628255.1 uncultured Clostridia bacterium
CATTGGGGCCCCTTCCGAAACTTGGAGGATCGAGGATGATGGCGTCATATCGGTTGCCTCTTCTCAGCTCGCGCGCGCAGAATTTGAAACAGTCGTCGATGATGTAGCGCATACCGTCGTTGGTGAGGCCGCTGAGTCTGACGTTTTCTCCCGCGCGCTCGACCATAGCTTTCGCGCTGTCCACATGGCAGACGTTCGCGCCCGCCTTTCTGCAGGCGACAGACGCCGCGCCCGTGTACGCAAACAGGTTGAGTACGCTTATTTTGCGTCCCGCGCCGGAGATCAATTTCATCATTCTGTCCCAATTGGCGGCTTGCTCCGGGAAAAGTCCCGTATGCTTGAACCCCATAAGTTTCAACGAAAAGCGAAGATCTCTCCAGCCCAGTTCGAATTCCGTCTTTATGGGCTTGTTAAAAACCCACCTGCCGCCTCCGTCGGAACTGCGCTCGTACGCGGCGTCAATGCCGCCGTAGCTCGCGAGCGGTTTTTTCGGATGCCAAATGACTTGCGGATCGGGTCTGATCAGAGTGATATCTCCCCAGCGTTCCAACTTTTCGCCGTCGCCCGTCGCGATGACGGAGTATTCCTTCCAATCGGGTGCAAGCCTCATTTTTCTATCCTTTGGATCGTGATGGTAACTTTGTGTCCGTTGATGTCGAGTTCTTTTTTGAACCCCTCCCCTCCCCGCTCTCGACGATGCCGTCGCACAGCACGTCGGCAAAGAATTTTGCGTCATCAAGCACCTGCTTTGCCATACCTTCCGCCGAATATCCGAGAACGATGTGATCCGTGACTTCGAATCCCGCTTCTTTTCGCATATTCTGCACTTTGCTCACGATCTCTCTTTCGATGCCCTCCAAAACGAGTTCCTCCGTGAGAGATGTGTCCAGCACGACGGTCATTTCGCCGTCCGATTCCGACGAATATCCATCCTTGTTTTTGGCAGATATCAGCAGATCTTCCTCGCTCAACACGACTTGCGTGCCGTCGATTTCGCACACAAACGCGCTCTTGACGTCATTTTCCGTGCCGCGTTGCGAGCGGTATTCATCCTTGATATCGTTGATCGCTTTGCGTTGCTTGATTGCGGCGATAATATCTGTCGGGCGCTCCGAGAGAATGGCTCTGATCTTGCCGAGCAACGCGCCGTATTTCGGGCCGAGCGTGCGCAGTTGCGGCTTGATCTCATAGCTCACATAGCCATCGCTGTCGTCGGAAGGCTCCACGCTCTTGACGTTGAGTTCGTCCTCGACAAGTTCCTTCAGTTCCTCGGTAAGCTCCCACTTTCCGCTGTACATCAACTTTGAGAGCGGCTGTCTGTTTTTGAGGTTGGACTTGTTGCGCGCGGCTCTCCCCAGCACGACAAGTTTGAGGACGTGTCCCATTCCGATCTCGAGAGCGCGGTCAATCATAGATTCGTCGCACGTCGGGAAGGCTGTGAGATGCACGCTTTCGGGCGCAGATTTGTCAAAGTTGCGCACAAGATTTTGGTATATGTTTTCCGCAAGGAAAGGCACGTACGGCGCGATCAACCTCGAAAGAGTGGAAAGCACCGTATACAAAGTCATATATGCGGCTTCCTTGTTTTTGCCCATACCGCTTCCCCAGAAGCGCTCGCGCGATCTGCGCACATACCAGTTGGACAAATTGTCCGTAAATTCCTCTATCGCGCGCGCGGTCTCGGTGATCTTGTATTGCTCAAGCCCTTCGTCCACTGTCTTGATCAGCGAATTCAACTCTGAAAGTATCCACTTGTCCAATATGTTGAGTTTGCACTTCTTGAGATCGTGCCGAGTGGGATCGAACTTGTCTATCTCGGCATACAGCACGTAAAATGCGTAGGTGTTCCAAAGCGTACCCATAAATTTGCGCTGTGACTCGCTGACGTTTTCCGCGGCAAATCGCGAGGGCAACCAAGGCGCGGACGCAGTGTAGAAATACCATCTTGTGGCGTCTGCCCCCTGCTTGTCAAGCACGCTCCACGGGTCGACGACGTTGCCCTTGTGCTTTGACATCTTGACGCCGTCCTTATCGTTGACGTGTCCCAAAACTATGCAATTTTTGAAGGGCGCCCTGCCGAAAAGTATCGTGTTTATCGCAAGCAAGGTGTAAAACCAACCTCTCGTCTGGTCCACCGCTTCCGAGATGAAGTCCGCGGGGAAAACCTCCTCGAATATTTCCTTGTTTTCAAAGGGATAGTGCCACTGCGCGAAGGGCATCGATCCGCTGTCGAACCAACAATCCAACACTTCGGGCGTGCGCTCCATAGTGCCGCCGCAATCGCAATCCCACTTGACCGCGTCGATGTAGGGACGGTGAAGTTCGATGTCGCCGTCGATATGTCCGAGCGTCTTAAGCTCCTCCTTGGATCCGACGACGTGAATTTTTCCGCACTTCTTGCACACCCATATGGGCAACGGAGTCCCCCAATAGCGCTCGCGCGAAATGCCCCAATCTATGACGTTTTCAAGGAAATTGCCCATCCTGCCCGTGCGGATCGTATCCGGCATCCAATTGACGCTGTTGCACGCTTTGATAAGCTCGTCGCGCACCGCGGTCACCTTGATGAACCACGTGCTGCGCGCATAGTAGAGGAGCGGTGTGTCGCATCTCCAGCAGAAAGGATAGCTATGCGTGAAACGCATCGTCTTGAACAGCTTGTTTTCCGCCTTGAGTTTTTTGATGATATCCTTGTCTCCGTCCTTGCAGAATACGCCCGCAAGATCCGTGATAGCGTCCTTGAAGCGGCCGCGCTCGTCCACCATCTGCACGAAAGGCAGATCGTATTTTTTGCCGACTCTGCTGTCGTCCTCGCCGAACGCGGGCGCGATATGCACGATGCCCGAGCCGTCCGTCAGAGTGACATAGCCGTCGTTGACGATATAATACGCTTTTTTGTCCACGCCGCAATCGTAATCGAAGAGCGGTTGATATTCCTCAAATTCATATTCCTTACCCTTCTTCGTGGATATTTTCGTATACTCCTTGCCGTCAAAGAGCTTGCCCACGAGCGCGTCCGCGAGGATGTATCGCTCGCCCTCGCACTCGATCTCGGTGTAATCCTCCCTGCCGTTCATACACAGCGCGACGTTTGAAGGCAACGTCCACGGAGTTGTCGTCCACACGAGAAAATAAGTCTTTTCTCTGCCCTTGGCGGGAAATTTGACAAACACGGAAGTTTCCTCGACGTCCTTGTAGCCCTGCGCGACTTCGTGAGAACTCAGCGCCGTCCCGCAGCGCGGGCAGTACGGCTGGATCTTGTAGCCCTTGTACAAAAGTCCCTTGTCCGCAATCTGTTTGAGCGCCCACCACACGGACTCGATGTATTCGTCCTTGTAGGTGATGTAGGGATTTTGCATATCCGCCCAATAGCCTATGCGATCGGACATCTTCTGCCACTCGTCAGTATATTTGAAAACCGAATCCTTGCACTTTTTGATGAAGGGTTCGATCCCATACTTTTCTATCTCCTGCTTGCCGTCGATGCCGAGCTGTTTTTCCACCTCGAGTTCCACGGGAAGCCCGTGAGTATCCCAGCCCGCCTTGCGCAGGACGTGATAGCCCTTCATAGTCTTGTAGCGGGGGATGATATCCTTCATAACGCGCGTCAAAATATGCCCTATGTGCGGCCTGCCGTTCGCAGTCGGAGGTCCGTCGTAAAAGCTGAACTCGGGACCGCCCTCATTTTTCTTCACGCTTTTTTCGAAGATGTCGTTTTCCTTCCAGAACGCCAAAACTTCCTTCTCGCGTTCCACAAAGTTAAGATTGGTGTCAACGGGTCTGTACATATCTGCCATCCTAAAAACAATTGATTTAATTATTATAACTAGATAACGCAAAAAAACGCAAGCGAATCTCGCGTATTGGAAGAAAAGTTGACATCCGAGCGGAATTGCGTGCGCCTTTGAATCGCTTCAACAAAAAAAACCGCCCATACGGCGGCTTGGAGCGGGCGATGAGAATCGAACTCACAACAAAAGCTTGGGAAGCTCTCGTTTTACCACTAAACTACGCCCGCATTGCTCTAATATAATAAGCAACGGAAGCGAAAATGTCAACTGTTTTGTTTCTTCGCCACGCGATAAATTTTTTGAAAATTTCAAATTTCATCTCAAAAATTGCAAAGAAAGATTTTTTTTTGTTTCGTCGGAGTTTGATCTTTTGGATATAATCCGACGGAAAATCGGTACAACCTACGTTCGGCGCAGTTCAAATATATATGCAAATAAAAACACTATACGTGTCGTGGAATATAAAAATTTACAAAAATAAAACACATATCGTGTAATTTTAGGCAATTTTTTTACGAACATTGTATTTTGTGCGCAAATTCATATGGATTCGATCGCATCAAACAAAAAATTAAAACACTTATCGTGTATATATTCGAATAGTGTTTTGAGAAATTTTCCTCGTTTGACGACAGGATCCGAAGCAAATTTGTATTCCCTTGATAACGCAAAATTTCTGTTTGAAAAGTCCGCTCGCCGCCTAAAAAGCCGCCCAAAAGCTTTAAGATGAAGAATTTATTATTGAATATTGGATATATTGTGTTATAATATATAGGATAAAATTTTCAGAGGCAAATATGAACGCACTTGAAACAAAAAATTTGACAAAGTCGTATCGCGGCAAAGTCGTGTTGGACGGCGTTAGCGTCTGCGTGCGCGAGGGCGAGATCTACGGACTTGTCGGGCGCAACGGCTCGGGCAAGACTACGCTCATACGCTCCATTTTGGGACTCGCCTCCCCTGACAGCGGCGAGATCAGGATCAACGGAGCCGTTTCGAGGAAGGCTCTCGAATACGAGCGTAAAAAGATAGGCTCCATCATCGACAGCCCCGCCATCGCCCTGCATATGAGCGCGCTTGACAATATGAAATCGATCGCGCTTGCAAGCGGACACTGCGACGTGAAAAAGCTCAAGACTCTGCTCGAGCGCGTCGGACTCAATCCCGACGATCCGATGAAAGCCAAAAACTTTTCTTTGGGAATGAAACAGCGCCTTGCAATCGCGATAGCGCTGATCGGAGATCCGCGCATCCTCATCCTCGACGAACCCGTCAACGGACTGGATCCCGCAGGCATTTTCGAGGTCAGAGAGCTTTTGCAACGTCTCAATCACACGGAGCATCTCACGATCCTCATCTCCTCGCATCTGCTCTCGGAGCTTGGCAAAGTTGCCAACAGCTATGGCATCCTCGAGGGCGGAAAACTTGTCAAGGAGTTGCGAAGTTCTGATCTGGACGAGCTTTGCAAACCATATATCAAGGTCGTTGTGGGAGACCTCAAAACGGCGCTCAGAGTGGTCGTCGAAAACTATAAGCCTCACGAATTCGAGATACTGCCCTACAACACTCTTGCGCTGTACGATCTCAGCAAGGATATTCCTTTTGTGGCGACGATGTTCGCAAACGCAAACGTTCCCGTGCTTAACATCTACAAGTGCGACGGCGATCTGGAGTCCACGTTTATCGCTCTGATGGGCGGTCTGCACGGCGGAGAAGATCAAGACGCACCCGTCTTTGAAGAACTCGGCGACGCGGACGCGACAAAGAGCTTGAATACGACAAAAAATGAATCGGACGCGGACGTCGCTCGTCCCGCAGAGGACGATGAAAAAACGGGATCCGAGCAAAGCGAAGCGGAAAATCCGACGTCAAAGCAAAATATCGCGGACACGTCTGAAAGCGAAAGAGATATCGCAACGCCCACATCGCAAAACAAGGCCCCCGCTAACAAACAAAATGACGGCGACGCTTTCCCTGCCGAGGATGGCGCGCAAAAGGAGGCGGAAAATGAAAAATAACGACTTTGCGCTCACGTTGTCATCCGATCTCTTCAGGCTGAAAAAACTCAGGAGCATTTTCGTTGCGCTCATTATGATGTTTTTGCTGATATTTTTGACCTTCGCGGTGTGCTGGATAGGCTCCAATCTCGCAAACAGGATAGACGCCAAGGAAGGCACTCTCAATGCCGACGGCGTGTTTGTGGATGAAAACGGCGATCCCGTGGTGACGCCGGCTGAAAAAGACGCTATGCTTCGCCTCTTTGACGCAATGAACAAGGAGAGCTTGATGTCGTCGGGTTCGATCGCGTCGATAGAGTTCTTTATGATGATAATCATCTGCATCTTCATCGGCAAGGACTTCTCAAACGGCACCGTACGATTGATGATCTCACGCGGCACAAGCCGAGTGCGCGCGTTCTTCTCAAAGTGGACAGCGGCGGCGATTTTGGTCGCAATATACTCGCTTTTCGCGCTTGTGGTGAGCGGCATACTGTTCAGTTTCAAGGGAGTCGGCTTCACGGGAAACGATTTCGGCATATTGATGAGGTGCTTCTTCCTTGAATTTCTTGTCAACCTCTCCACGATGTCGATATTTTTGATGATCGCCTTCCTGTGTCGCTCCTCCGGCTCCTCGCTGGGCGTGTCGATCGGGCTGTACATCGTGTTGGAGATCGCGCTCTCCATCATATCCACGGTCACGGAGCTGTCCGGCGGCAATACTGCGTGGACGCTGTTTATGCCCTTCCAGCAGATGGCTGTCGCGGCGTCGTCCGAGACGCCCAACACGACGGAGCTGTGCGCGGTGATCATAATGCCGATCGTGTATCTCGGCTTGTCGATAGGCGTCGGCTTGACGACGTTCTTGAAACGCGACGTCAAATGATATCAAAAAAACACTCGGACGTCCGTCCTATCTCGGCGGGCGTTTTTCTTTTCACGGCGAGACGGCCCTCGCTATCTTCCGCCGACTTCCGACAATTTGCGACAAAAGTTTCATCAAATAAATCTTTAGCGGCGATTTTTCAAACAATTGAGTTGCCAAATCCCGAATTTGATGATATACTCTCTATGCTGTGCTAGACGGGGAGCTTGCGGTGCCCTGTAAACTGCAATCCGCAATAGCAGTGTCGAACGCCATCTTAGGCTTCCGTTATGGTTGGCTGCACAGCGCAAGGAGTGTTGATAGCAAGGTCCCGTGCAATGTCAAACTGTGAACCGTGTCAGAGCTTGACCGCAGCAGCACTAAGCAGGTCTTGGCGTGTGCCATGGGGAAACTTTGAAGGA
>CANQZE010000069.1 GCA_947628255.1 uncultured Clostridia bacterium
ATGGAGCGGGAGACGGGACTCGGACCCGCGACTTTCACCTTGGCAAGGTGACACTCTACCACTGAGTCACTCCCGCATACGATTGCCCTATTACTATATCAAAAGTGAGGCGATTTGGCAACAACTTTTTTGAAAATAATGATATAAATCTTGATTTGTGTCCAAACTTCAACCTTTAAGATGTGAAAAATTTTCGTAATTCAATTTGAATTTGCAAAAAGCAAGTGAAACTTTGTTCCATAATACCATTTCGCAATTCTTATCTGATATTTTCATATCAAGGCGCCCTTTGTTTGCCCGCAAAAATGTAATGTTTTTGTGGGCAAATAAGGGGAGCTGTCCGTGAAACGGACTGAGGGGATTATCCAAGCATTTATTTTTCTGTCATCCTGAGCGCAGTCGAAGGATCCCCTGGTTTCACTTTGAAGTTGGGAAAGGCGCGGGAGAGGTGATCTCCCACGCCTTTTGCGTTGTTGACTTTTTGTTATTTTTGCGTTGCCCTATCCTATCAGTATTTCGCAAGCGGGATTGCGGTTGTGTTGGCGAACATCTTTGTTGTTCCGTCGTAGCCCTTGATGTAGATGTGGTAGCCGTTGGCGGTTACTGCTCCGAAGAAGGCGCCTTGGTAGGTCGTGAGCTTGTAGGTGCTGTACATATACACGTCTGCGGCGAGTTCGAACGTTGCGAAGCGCAGTTCTCTGAGCAACGACACGCCCTGCTGGTTGGCTATGATGATCGGGCTGTCATTGGTGCCTTTTGCGTCGCCCACAAGCCAACTTGTAGCGGACTTCTTATACACGGAAAGTGTTGTTTCACCCTTGGCATATGTCCCTGTCGCGGAAATTGTGTATTGCAACAGATACACGTCTATAATGTCGCAAAGTCTCATACTCTGGCGCGGGTTGTCGGTTTCCTCTACAGCGTGGTCGTTGAGTGTGTATTCAGACTCGTCAAGCACGTCGTATGCTCCCTTAGACTCAATGCTTGTGGACAGATAATACTCGTTTCCTGCCGTATAGCCGCTCTTTGAACCCGCATACAAATCGCTGTAGCTCACTCCGTCTGCGCCCACGTTTGCGCCGTCCTTCCACAGCGAATCCTTCATATAAGTCCCGCTCGCAGTTCCGCTGCCTACTATGCCGCCGACATAGGTTGCGCCTGTCGCCCAAATGTACATCATTGACACGGCGGAGGTTATCGTGCCTGTGCTTGCGCCCGCAACGCCGCCCACATAGGTTGTTCCGTTAGTGTTTATCGTACCCATTGCGATGACCTGTGACAGATTCGCAGTCAGATTGCCTACCACGCCGCCGACGTTGGTCCCGCCCGTGATGTTGTATATTCCCTGCACGCTGACGTTGGTTATATCTGCGGAAGCAGTGCCTGCGAGCGCGCCGACGTTCTCCACACCGCTTGCAACCACGTTTACGTTGCGCAGGTGCAGATTGCTGACCTTTGCGCCCTCGGCTATCGTTGCAAACAAGCCCGCGTTTGCGGTATCCACTCCTTGCATCGGGACGCCGCCCATAATGTTGATGCCGTTGATGACGTAGCCGTTTCCGTCAAATGTACCCGTGAAGTTGCCGAACAGACTGTCCACGATGGTGAGAGTGTCTCCAACCTTTGCCCTGAGGACATTCTTCAGCACGACCTTGTCTCCGCTCTGTCCGTAACCCCAAGTATAGTCTATTGTTGACTCGGCGCCGGTCTCGTCAAAGGTCGTCTTTGTGAACATACCTGTGAGAACGTTGATGTCCATCTGCGTGAACACGCCCGAGATGTCCTTGATGAGCTTGAATGACGTGTACTTGGGCGCTTCGCCTTCTACCTCTTCATAATAGACCCAATTGTCCGTAGTCGAATCATAGTAGATGTCATACTCGGATTCGTCCATCTTTTTCTGCCACCCTTCGGGATCTTCTTCATATTGGTCATTTGTACAGAAAGTTTGTAGCTGCATATTGGGGATAGCGTCTGAGAACGGGTTGTCCTCGGTGGACCCGCTGATGCTGTAATAGTACGAGGCGATGAGCAAACTCGACAGCGAGAATATCTCAAATTCATCTCCGCCAATAAAGTAGCCTATGACGAGGACAGGCTGATTCTTGAGCGTATAGTTCATATACGCATAGTATGCCGCCTTTGTATCGTCTGTAGCCGTTGTGACAAGTTCAGCCTTGAGTTTGCTGCTTCTCTCACTGCCGCGGATGACCGTGTAGGCTGTGTATTGCTCGTCTCCGCCGCTCCGATCAAACCAACCGTTTGTCACGTCGATCTTGACCAAGTCGTCGGTTTGCGTACCCGAACCGACAGAGCCTGTGACCTCCAGCCACTGATCCGCCTTGGTGTAGGTGTTGTCGGGCTGAACATAGCTCTGCGCCGTGTTGGAGTATGTTGCGGTGATGGGCTTCGGCGTGATGGAAATGTTGTACTCCGCTTTGGCGCTTGCCGCCGTGTTGTCGTTGCTGTTCACCACATACGCGACGCTTCCGCCCGAGCTTTCCGTCACGGCGTTGCCGCCCTCGACAACGATCGTGTAGTTTGCCGAATTCACCTTGAACACCAACTGTTTGAAGCTCTTCTTGTCGGGATCGTTGAGGTGGTTGACAAAGTCGTCATAATCGCTCCTGCCGCTACCCGTCTCGCGGAACTCCGCTGTGACTTGTATGCCGCTCTCCACAAAGTTGGTCACGGTGAAGCCGTTGCCCGCGATGTAGCGCTGGCTCCTTGACGTCGCCGATGGTGACGATTGACCGGTCGCGCCGTCGCCACCGTAACTCTTGTTGCCGTCATACACCTTGGTCGCTTCGCCGTTCTTAAGTCTGAGCGTGACGGTGAGCGGTCTCGCGGTGATCCTTCCGTTGCTGATTTCAAACGTGTTTTTGCTCAGCGTGTAGTTCTTGACGACGTCGCCGTTTAGCAGCGTGACGGTGTAGGTGATCTTCCACGTGCCGACGTTCGCACTCTCATATGTTGCGGTGACGGTGTAATCTGCGTCTTTTGTCAAACTCTCGCCGCTCACCAGTCCGTTGAATTTCACGGCGCCAAGGTTAAGCACATCGCGCGTATGGTCGTACACCTTTGACGTTTCGCCACCGGTGATTTCAAAGTCGGTGAGCGTTGCAGGCGTGATGGTGTATGACCCTTCTTGCGGGAATGTGAAGGCATAGTTGCCCTGTATTGACGCACCTGTTCCCGCTGCGTTATCGCCTCTTACGTCTACATTTTGCGCGCAGGTGACCGTGTACGGATCGTCTGATACATCTTTTGCCAACGGCGTACCTTCAAGCAATACTTTCAATGTTTCTGTGCCGCCGTTCGCGTTTGTGACCGTGATGGTGACATAGCAGCCTGTGCCTTCGCGCGTCGGAGCGCTCACGGTATTGATCGTGAAGCCTTGAATCGTTGGTCTTGCCAAACTCAAGCCGTGTTCTTTTCCGTCATAGACGAATGCGTTTGCCGTATTGTCCCAAGCAAGAGCCACCGGAACAGGCTTTATTGTCAAGGAGCCTCCGCCGCTTGTTGTGATCGTATAGTTGCCTTCCACGGTGTCGGTGAACTCCGTCGCACTGCCATCAATCGTCAATGTATACGTTTGTGCGTTGACGGCATACTGTTCTCCGCTGGGCTTAATTGTGATCTTGTCATTCTCGCTCGGGAATGGCGTGATCGTGTATGTCCCGTTTGCATTGCGTTTGACTACATTGCTGCCCAAAGTCGTTGTCCCGTGCTTGATCTCAACATCAAGCAAATGCGCTGTGCCGTCATAGTAGACATCTCCGCCCACAGTCTTTGCCGTGACGCTCAACGCGTATGGGTCTATCGTCCACGATCTCGTCGACGTGCTGACGGCGGAAAATTCCTTATCGTTTTCAGTCAGCGTATAATCGCTGTTTGCAGGCAACGTTATTGTGAAGGTATATCTTCCGGCGTCTACAATTTTACCGGCGTTGGGAGTGAACACATTGCTGCTGCCGCTCGTAAACTTATACGCGGACGCAACGGTCGACGTCCCTTTTGTGAGCGCGGCGCTGCTGTCGGTAAACGGCTTATCGTTGCCATAAATCGTTCCGTTTATTGTTGCGGACATCACGCCTTGGTTTTGAGCGTTATATTCATACGTCTTTGCGCCGGTCTCATTCCAATTTCCTTTTGCATCCGTATACTTGACCGAAAGTATAGCTTGATAAATATAGCGGGCTTTACTGCTCAAACTCTGAGACGATCCCGTTCCTTCCGACGTCGACCCTTTCGGCGTAACCGTACAATATTGCGTATGCCAATTGCTATCGCCCGGATCAAAGCTCAGATTGTATCTTCCCGCGTGGGGACCAAGTTCCACTTTGAACACAATGAGTGCGTTGGTACAGCTTTCAATATGAGCTTCATCAAGAGGCACTGTCTTCGTCGCTTTGCCGGACACCGCTATATTGAAATTGACTGCGCTCAAAAGCTCATTCTTGAGATCGTCTGCCGTCTTGAATGCTTTTTCCGGCTCAAATTGCAGACTCAAGAACTTATGCTCCTGCCCATCATATCTGATGATGGAAGAGTTGTTCTCCGACGGATCCTTTGCCCACGAAACTATGAGCTCATTGCTCATTATCTCATAATACGGATACTCTATATAGTTGTCTACATTGTTATGAATGACGCCTGTCGTCTCTTCCATATCCTTGTTGCCCACAAAGTAGAACGCGCCGTCAGCTGTCAATGCATAAATCTTGTCTTCGGAGGTTGTCCATCCCCCCTCATCTTTATTATACGTATATTTTTGATATCGATTTGTTGCGCTGCTTACAAACTTGTAGGTGCCGACATTCTTCATATCGTTGATGTGGACATTCATATATTGATGGCTTGCAGTGATGGTGATTGAAGCGCTCTCTCCTTTCATTTCGATTGGAATCGCCACGCTTTGACCGTAAACGCTCTCAACCCTCGAAGTTATATCCATATATTCGCTTGCGTCTGACAGCCCCGATTTGAACATATAAATCAACCCAAACTGCGCAAGATAAGTTGTAAATCCAGTTGTTGAGCCGATATCTGTTGTGAGATAGTCCGACCACTCTTTTCCGTCAACAGAGAAGCAGAAACTCGCCCACTTTGCGTCACCGTCATAATACCCTCTGTCAAATTTGCCGTCTTCCTCATCACTGCCCTTCTCATATTTCAGCGAAACTTCCTTAGGTGTGATCTGGTAGACAAACGGGACCGAACCGATCACCTTTAGCGCATTGTTCTCGTCGATGAGATAGATGTCAAGATAGCCCTCGTAGAGGCCTGTCTTTGTGAAAGTCTCGTCCGTCTGGCGAGCGATGCCGTCTCCGTCTGAACCCGTGATGCGAACAAGTCGCGGATAATAGCCGATCGTTCCGACGGCTATGCCTGTAGTTTTGGGACCGCTGTAATCATCCTTCGGATCAAATTGAGTCATTCCGTCCAGCTTCGCGTTGGACAATTTCGTGTACATCAACGCCTTCCCATCTTCTTTTTGGAGGTGCGATTTGCCGTTGTTGGTGTTGGCGCCGAGATCGATGACGTCATCCCCCGCGTCGCGGTAGTAAACGGCGATGTTGCCGATGGTGTTTGTGAACTTGATGTTGCTCGCATCCGATGCGTCCCTGTTGTTGGCGTTGATCGCGATGTAGGTCAGATCGTAGCTGCCGTTTGTGACAGCGCTATTATTTTCATCGTAGTATGTGTTGACCGTCGCGTGCTTGACGTTGACGGTTGTGCCTGTGCGGTTGCCAAAGCCTGTAATAGCATTTTCGTCCGTTGCGGATTGCGTGCTGACGGTGAGATATCTTCCAGGGACAGCCGAGCTTGCCGCGGCATAGATCCATCCTATGGCAACGTAGCCGTCTTGATTTCCGTCTTTGCCATATTGGTCTGTGCCTGCAAGCGAAATGAAGGACTGCAGCGGCTCGTTTGCCGCGGTGATAGGCGTGCCGTCTGAGAATGTCCTCGGATTATCGCCATCGTATAGTTGCGTGGTGCGCTCCGCGAGGCTGTAGTTGTTGGCGATGCGCTTCCAATAGCGCAATTGATTGATATAATTATCCTCTACGTGACCGCCCTCTGCGTGCAAGCCGATGACGCCGTTGCCGGAAGGCGCCGGACTGTAGAAGCCCGTGGTGTGTACACCGTCCGTTTTCTCCGTCTTGCCGTCCTCGTACACCATCGCGAGGTCGGAGGCGACAACAAACACCCAACCCGTACTCTTGGAGCCGATGTTGGAGTTTTCACCGTCTGTCCCCGCAACCCAAATATTTTCGTCCACGGCGTTTTGAATGTATTCGCTTGCCACTGCCGTCAAGCGCCTTGTCGAGGATCCAATAGGACGTGCTTGCGTCCGTCCCTTCCGCGATTTGTAAATCGGTTGTTCCTGGCGTCTCAGACATAAATCCGCCGACAATACCGCCTTGATATTGCGCGCCTGCAGAACCCAACGCTGTACCGTGCAGGTTGTAGCTGTTGGTGATCTTCACCCCAGTGCCGCTTATGCCTCCGACAATGCCGCCGACATATTTCTGCCCTTTGACAATACTGTGATCGAGAAGGATATTCCTCAGCTCAACGTTGCTTGCGCGCACAAAGCCTACCACGCCGCCGACATATTCGCTGTCTACTGCGGTAACGTCGCCCGTGACGAAGAAGTTGTTTGTGTAATCAAACGTATCTGTGCCTGCCGTGATGACGCCGATGACGCCGCCGACGCCGCGCGCTGTGCCTGTAACAGTGAAGTTGCGCTCCGTGCTTGTATCGGCTGTTGACGCCTCGTCCTCGCTTGACGCCGCCGATGTGTACACGTCATACTCAAACACACTGTATTGCACTGTCGTTCGACGGTCGCTTGGTATCTCCTCCACCATCTTCTCGGTGTAGCCGACAATGCCGATAGCGCCGCCGATCGAACCTGCGCCTTCCTCATTTGTAACGTCGATGGTGCAGGTGCAGTTGTTGACAATAACAACCGCGTTGCAAATGTAACAATCACAGGCGCTGGCATCTTAAATGAAAAC
>CANQZE010000070.1 GCA_947628255.1 uncultured Clostridia bacterium
GACATTTTCAACACTTCGGAATATGTTTTTTTCCACTTGAGGGTTGGACTTTTTAAGTTGTGCAATAAGTTTTTTTATTTCTTGTCTTTTAGAACCTGTATTTGTCGGAGAACAAGTCGTGCAGGTGTCTGTGAACTTGCAGGCGCATTGAATAAAGTGCAGTTCATTATAATCACGCCAATGCTTGATGTCGTCCTCGCGGATGAAGTACATCGGGCGGATGAGTTGCATCCCCTCGAAGTTTTGACTGTGGAGCTTTGGCATCATAGTCTGCGTTTGCCCGCCGAACAGCATCCCCATAAGCGTTGTCTCGATGACGTCGTCATAGTGATGCCCAAGCGCGATCTTGTTACAGCCAAGCTCCTGCGCCTTGCTGTAGAGATATCCGCGCCTCATCCGCGCGCACACGTAGCACGGCGATTTGTCAATGTTGTAGACATTCTCGAAAATGTTCGTCTCGAATATCGTGATCGGGATGTTCAACACGCGGGCGTTGCGCTCGATGATCTCGCGATTCTCCTTGCTGTAGCCGGGATCCATCACCAAAAACACAAGTTCAAACGGAAATTTGTTGCGCCGTTTCAGCTCTTGAAACAGCTTCGCCATCAGCATCGAATCCTTGCCGCCCGAAATGCACACCGCGATCTTGTCGTTCGGCTCGACCAGCTCATATGTGGCGATCGCTTTGCCGAATTTGCTAAACAGCTTGCGCGCAAACGCGCCGTGCCGAAGCCCGTCCTCCACCTGCGCCGCCGTGTCGGACAGCATATCGCCGATGTGGATCCTCAGCCACTCCGCATAGCCGCTGTCTATGCTGTACGCCGCATAGCCCTGCGCGCACAGCTCCTCCGCGATGTCCTCGCTGATAAGCCCCTTCGCGCAACACACAAAGATCTCCTTGTCGCGCGGCAGATCCGTCGCCGTATGGGCGCCGTCCGCGCTTCCGGCTTCCGCCGCAAGCCGCTCCGCAGGCACATTGACCGCGCCGGGGATATGCCCGCACTCAAAAGCGTCCTCGTCGCGCACGTCTAACACTATATATTTGTCCGCCTCTCGCTTAGACAGCTCCTCAACACTTATCCTCATATTCATCTCCCGCCATCGCGCACGCATTCGTCCGCCCGACCTTTTCCGCCCAAATTATAAAATATCCCCGCCGCCCTGTCAACAAAATGCGGCAATGAGGCGCACTATCGCGCCGCGCAAATAAAGTACAAAATGCAATTTCATATGAAAAACCCAAAATCGTGAAAATTACAGCGGCAAACTGCGCTAAGTCGGCGCTTCGCGCAAAAATCAATCATTCAATTGATCCACCAGGGTTGTTACAGCGGTCTTGCACTTTTTTGACAGCGTACGAAAGCTCAAAATAAGCTCTTTTTCCTCTTCAGAAAGCAAAATTTCATCATTTTCATCACTGAAAAATTGCGCGAGCGATATCCCAAACGCCTCGCACAGCGCGGTAAGCGTGGCGATGGACGGCTGCGTCCCGCGGGAAAACATATTTGTCAACGTCACATACGGCACTCCCGCCTCGTCCGCCAACCGATAATTCGTCCAATTTCGCTCGTCTCTTAGCTGAATAATCCTTTTCAAAATATCCATATGCACCACTATATTATGATACATTTGTTATGCACATATACCCCATATGTATTGACAAATACGTTACATACGTAATATAATTTGTGCAATATTTGTAGGGGTATTGGCATTATGGCAAACAAAAGTATGGCCGCCGCCAAAAAAAATAAGGCTGATGAATTTTATACACAGCTTGCGGACATCGAAAAGGAGTTGCGCTATTATAAAGATCAATTTGCGGGGAAAACAATATTCTGCAACTGCGACGACCCGTATGAGAGCAACTTTTTCAAATATTTTGCGATGAATTTCAATCATTTGGGATTGAAAAAACTTATCGCGACCTGCTATGACTCCTCGCCTATCGCATATACGCAGCTGTCGTTGTTTGATGACGATGAAAAGATTATGCCCAACAAAAAACGTCGCGCATACAAGATCGAGATATCCGAAGTGACAGACTATAACGGCGACGGCGCGATTGACCTTGCCGACGTGAATTATTTACTGAAAAACAAGAAAAACGCGCTCGCCCTGCTCAACGGCAACGGCGATTTTCGCTCCGAAGAGTGCGTGGAACTGCTCAAACAGGCGGACATTGTGGTCACCAACCCGCCGTTTTCGCTGTTCAGAGAGTATGTGGCGCAACTTATTGAACATGGCAAACAATTTATTATTATCGGAAATACAAACGCTTTGACGTATAAAGAAATTTTTCATTTATTTCAACAAAACAAAATACGAACGGGCAATACAAATTTTAACGTTGGAATGTATTTTGCTGTCCCAAGCACTTGCGAAAACTATCACAAAATAGTTGATAATGTAAAATATGTACGTGTATCCACTACATGTTGGTTTACAAGTCTGCCCGTAAAAAAACACGAAGAACTCATTACATTATACAAAAAATATACCCCAGAAGAATATCCCCATTATGATAACTATGGTGCAATAGAAGTTAAAACGTATTTAGATATTCCCTATGACTACGTCGGTTGTATGGGAGTACCTATCACCTTTTTAGATAAATATAATCCAAGACAATTCACTATCTTGGGCTTGGCAGCTTCTGCCGGGTATGACCCAAATATAGTGGGATTAAAATTCCTTGGACAAAAAGACGCCCGCCCTTTGATAGATGGCAAAAATACTTATGCAAGAATTTTTATTAAAAGGAGGAAAACTCAATGATAATCGAACTTCACAACATAAAAATCGGCGAGATTTGCAATGGCTATGTGGACAGCGCGGAGGAAGGAGTTGTCGGCTATGGCGGAAAATTGAATATCCGCCCCAAATATCAACGCGAATTTGTGTATGACGACAAAAAACGCAACGCCGTCATCGACACGATCGTCAAAGGCTTCCCCCTCAACGTGATGTATTGGGTGAAAAACGAGGACGGCACTTTTGAAGTGCTGGACGGCCAACAGCGCACCGTCAGCTTTTGCCAATATGTCAACGGCGATTTTTCCGTGAACGACAGGTATTTTCACAACTTGACCCGACCCGAACAAGAGCAAATACTTGACTATGAAGTTTTGGTGTATTTTTGCGAAGGTAACGACAGGGAGAAACTCGATTGGTTCACCACAATCAATATCGCGGGAGAGCAACTCACCCCTCAGGAATTGAAAAACGCTACCTACACGGGCGAGTGGCTAACAAATGCAAAATCCATATTCAGCAAGTCAAATTGCGCCGCCTATCTGCTCGCAAAAAATTATGTCCCAGGTTCACCCATACGCCAAGATCTTTTGGAAACCGCACTTGATTGGATAAGCAAAGGCAATATCGCCCAATATATGTCGGATCATCAGCACTATCAAAATGCAAACGAGCTTTGGACATATTTTCAAAACGTCATCAATTGGGTCAAACTAACTTTCACCACCTATCGTCGTGAGATGAAGGGCATAAATTGGGGAAAGTTGTATGATGAATACAAAGATGTACCGTTTGATACAAATGCACTTGAACAAAAAATCGCCTGCCTTATGCTTGACGACGACGTCACCAACAAAAAAGGCGTATATCTTTATGTGCTGACAGGAAAGGAAAAATATCTGAGCTTGCGTGCATTCACCGAGAGTCAAAAGAGGCAAGCATATGAAAAACAGCACGGTATTTGCCCTATGTGTGCCGCGGAACATCGCGCAAAGACGCACTTCGAACTCGCATATATGGAAGCGGATCACATCACCCCTTGGAGCGAGGGAGGCAAAACCTCGCTTGACAACTGCCAAATGCTTTGCAAGGAGCATAATCGCCTCAAAAGCAATACGTGACGCATATTCGGACGGAGTTCCCAAATCGGAAAATCTATTGCGATTTGGGCGCGAATGGGACATATTTCGCCCCTATGCGCCGCAGGAGTCGCTCTCGAATGTCAAACGTATCCGCCCGCGAGGCGCGCATATGCGCAATTTCCGCAAATTCCGCCGGTCGTCGCGGCACAAGCCCCGCGCAGGCGCCTCTCAACTCAAAACCTACATTCTGCAAAATCCGCACAAAATCTCGTCGCAATCGTTTGACAAATCCCCGCCCGCCCACTATAATAATTATGCTCAAATGTGCCATTAGCCCAGCTGGATAGAGCGTCTGGCTACGGACCAGAAGGTCAGGGGTTCGAATCCCTTATGGCACGCCAATCCCAACCTATCTTGAACTGATAGGTTGGGATTTTCTTCCTTTGTGCCAATATAATATATGTTATGAAAGGATTCTATTGATTTTTACAAGTAAAAACTGTATAATTATTTCAAAAGATTCCTAAAAGGAGGCTACTATGACGGAACTTGAACAAATTATTAATGATTATATGTGGGAAAAGGGAAAACTTACCACTGTAGAACAGGGAAAACGTTTTTTAGACTTTATTTTACTTAAATTGTTTGATAGAACTGAAACTGATTTGGACAATAACGATTTATATGAAGGGATCCTTTATACTGATGGAGGTGGTGATTATGGCGTAGATTGTTCATTTGTAGACGGGGACATCCTATACATTATTCAAGGAAAATACAGAGATTTACACTCTTATGAAAATGTGTTTTCTTTCGAAAAACGAATTTCGCAATTTTTATGTCTTGAAAATGCAAAAACAGTAAAACCATCTTTGGTCGATGTTTACAATGCTCTTCATAATAATGATATAAATGAAATCAAAATATATTATGTAACAAACAATTTTCTGTCAACAGAAAGCACAAAATACGGTTATAAAGCCTTATGTTATGAATTTGATAATAAATTTTCAAACCAACTTGAGAAAAATGTGCAGTTGCACATAGTCGGCCTTGAGGATTATGATAGAATACATACAGGAATTTTGCTTGAACTGCCCAAAGCTGTCAAAAACTCAAAAAGCACTTTATTGCTAGAAAAATATTTTGAAAATCGAGATAAAACAACCGTAGTGGCAGAAGTTTCACTTAAAGAGTTAGCAAAATTAGTATTCGCTCATCTAAATTATATATTCTGCTCAAATATACGAAATTATAAAGGGCTTAACAGTATTAATAAAGGTATAAAGTCTACTTACGAAGAACACCCTAAGAATTTTTGGTATTATAACAACGGAATTACTATAGTATGCCATGACTACGAATTAGTTGAGCGACCAAATTATGCAAACATAATAATAAAAGCGCCCCAAATCGTCAATGGTTGTCAAACAGCAACTACAATTTATAAATGTTGGATTGCTTCCAATAAACAAGATCGAGAAAACGTTGATGGTACTATTCTCGTCAAAATTATTCAAGATTCTAAGGCCGAAAGAAGAAAAAATATTACCAAGTACACAAATAGTCAAACGGCAGTATCTGGGAAAGACTTTTTTGCCTTAGATTCATTTCATACTGAATTGCAACATAACTTTGAAGCATTGGGATACTTCTATGAAATCCAAAGCAATAGCGCGAAAGAGAGAAAAATCAAATCTCCGGGCAATGATAAATACAGACATTTATTTGATTCTAAATTTAATAAAACAAATGTAGTAACGGCTAAAGAAATCACACAAACATATATAGCGACATTATTAAAGATGCCAGCAAAAGCGAAAAATATTGGGCAATTTATGCCTGGCAACGATAAATATGACCAGGTTTATAATGAAAATACACCGCTTCCTATTTGTTCCATAGGGATAGTTAAAAAGAAAAAACGACGCAACCGTTTTGGTTACGCCGTCTTGCGATATAATTATTTAGTTTTAAAGTCTTTTAATTACCTTTCTTCTTTTTCTGTAATTCTTTTCCGAACACTTCAAAGTAAACCGTTTTCGGAGTTCATCGGGTAAATATGTATTCCTGCTTTCGGTCATTGATTTTCCTCCTGTTCTGTCCGTTTTTTGTTCGGGTATTGTATTGCTAACTGTCCACAACTAATGATCGAAGCAATCGCTGACCTGCTTTTTGAATATCAGCAAGATCGGGTTGAAAATATTGAGTTTGATTTTAACAATAAATCTCAATCTGTTTCTATTCTTCCCGATATGTGCAAAGACGAGATTCAGTGTTGTCTTGCAGAAATTTATTTTTCCTAGTTATTTCTAGCAGGTTGTAAGCGGGCTGATGAGTCGCTGAGAATTGCGACGAAATGCGTGTGATAGGTTTTTTTACCTCCTCTTTATTCCTACACACGCATCCCCGCGAGGGACAAATAATCAAGGTGACGGCTTACGTCAAAGGAAAGAAAATGGCAAACAAAGAGATTTTGAACGAGCAGAAGGCAAACGAACAGACGGCAGAGCAAGTGAACGCACAAGCGACTGAGCAGACGGCGGCAAAGGCGGAAGTCCTTTTGGACCTCATCCGCGAGCCTTTCAAGACTAAGGACGGCAGACAGATGTTTTCATACTGCGTTAAGGGCAAGGTGCGCGGAAGGGATGTCAAAGTGGATTTCAGTGCCAAAGATCAAGGCGGCTATGAAGTTCTCGATCTGTTGTTCGGCGACCGAGCAACGCTGCCACTCGCTATGTACGAGGACGAGATGACGGACGACAAAGGCAATACAACGCGCTACACCGTGTATGAAGTGCGTGATTTGGACGAAGAGACGGGCGAAGTTTTTAGCTACAAGATGAAACCTGCAAGAGAAAGCGACAAGTCCATCTTGCGTATGCTCATCGCGGGGCTTCCCAAAGCGGCGGTGTAAAACTATAAAAAAAATTTGAAACTGGACTTTCAAAAGGTAGACGGAAACGGTGAAAGCGAGTCAAAGCAAAAGCTATTTCCCCTGCCTTTTGCTTTGAAAGCGAGGTGCTTTATGTAGAGTTTTAGAATAAGAGTTTGAAATGTAGGCGTCGGCAGTAATCAAGAATCAGTTTTTCTTGATTGTAGTAGCAACAATTACTCGGCTCGATCCTTTTTCGCGTTGATAGGCGGTTAGGTACTCCCTCAAATCATCCGTTGTGATATGCTCTATT
>CANQZE010000071.1 GCA_947628255.1 uncultured Clostridia bacterium
AGTTGGTAGAGCAACTGACTCTTAATCAGTGGGTCCAGGGTTCGAGTCCCTGAGGATGCACCAAAATATTACGGACTGCCTTGCGCAGTCTGTATTTTTCTATGAGTAAACAGGGACTCGAACGGGCGGAAAAGCAAACGATCCGGTGAATCGTTTGCCCGCCCCGGCTTATGGGGTCCCCTAAAAATGAGCGTAGAGAATTTTTTGGGGTAAATGAGCGCAGGCAATAAAAAGTTGTTCGTGACGTGTATTATCCCGCACCGGCGTGATAGCTCTTCGCTTGATTTGCGTATAGGTTTATGGTATAATTGAAGCGACAAACAGGATATCAGCGGAGGAATTATGGCGTCAAGCAAAGAATATTTGGATTTCATATTAGAGCAACTTTCGGGCTTACAGGACATCACCTACAAACCTATGATGGGTGAATTTCTGATTTACTATCGCGGCAGACTTATCGGCGGTATCTACGACGACAGATTGCTTGTCAAACCCGTGAGTTCCGCAATTTCCTATATGTCTCAAGCTGAGTATTCCTTGCCGTATGAAGGCGCAAAGGAGTTGCTGCTTGTGGACAATGTTGACGACAAGCGCTATCTGACGGGTTTGTTTGAGTCGATGTATGACGACCTGCCTGTTCCGAAAATCAAAAAGCGATAAATTTTTATTTTAGGAGAAAAATCATTATGGATAAATCGCAAATTTTTCAGTTTGTATCCGAGCAAAAGACGACGTTTATTGCGTCCGTCAACGAGCAAGGCTATCCCGTGATAAGAGCGATGCTTGCCCCTCGCAAGATAGACGGCAACGAGATATACTTCACAACAAACACTTCTTCCAACAAGATAAAGCAGTTTTTGGCAAACAATAAAGCCTGCGTATATTTCTACAAGCGCGGCAAATTCAAGTATCAAGGCGTTTCTATGATAGGCGAAATGCAAGTCTGCACCGATCAAGCGACAAAAGACGAGATATGGCGCGCAGGCGATAAGATGTTCTACAAACAGGGCGTGACCGATTCAGACTACTGCGTGCTGAAATTCAAGGCTGTAAAAGCCGAATATTATTGCGATCTTAAGACCGAAACGATAGAGCTGTAAAATTTCATTCGGAGGCACAAATCGGAAGTAAGAAATTTGCTAAATGTTAAAGACAGGGATGAGTTTCGGGTAGGGCTTGAAAAAAATCACGCGGCAGGGCATTATGTATGGCGAATGGAATGACGGCGGAAGGTTGCTTTATTAAATCAAAATCGCGGAGGGAACGGATATGTCGATGAAATGTTTTTTGGCTTTGGAAACGCCGCTGCAAAAGACGGCATACAAATATAAAGATATTTTGCCCACAATTGAGAGCGGCGATATGTGGTATGACGGCGGCATAGCGTTCCGCTCTGAGCTGTCCGAGCAGGAAAAGCGCTGTTTGGGCGATGTGTTCAAGGGTTTGAACTGTTATGCGATAGACAGCGAGTTTGGGCTTGATTACGAAACGCGGTACAGCACTGCAATCTCAAAAAATTATGCGGCGAATGCGCTCGAGGAACTGAGATGGCTCAAAGCGTTTGCAACCAAACAGCTGAAGAGGCAGGACGTGTTTATGATCGTTGAACTTTGGCTGGGGAAAAAGACGGAAATCAAGGGGCAAAAGGTCATCGACGTAAACGAGTGGCAATTGTCCGCGGACAGAGATTTTGCTTTTGAATACGGAGTCGTCTACAAATTTGTTGACAACTCCTCAGAGGCAACAGAGCGCCGCCTCCAACGCGCAAAACGCTTTTCGGCTTGAATCGGTTGCGATTTTGTAGTATGATTATACAGCGACAAACAGGAATTTAGCGGAGGACTCGATGAGCAAAATAAAACAATTATTGATCATTTTGGCAATTAGCCTTGCGCTTGCGGGATTGGTCGTTTTGCTATATCTTCTCGACCCGGAATTTATCCCCGACGCATACAGAGTTGTATCAATGGTGATCGTCGTTTCCTGGGCGTTTTTTATCATTCCTTCCATTCTTTTCGGCTTGCAAATGGCAAAAAAATATTTCGAGGGCAAATCTCCCGAGCGTGCTTTTAAGGACGGGGTGCGCTTCGGCGTAATTGCGGGCTTCGGCGGGACCCTTGTAGCGTGTCTGCTCGTCTCCCCAATAACGGGAATATTGTGGTATATACATACCGTCAAAGAAATCGTATTATCGAGAAAGAACAAAAACTAATATGCGGTCAGACAATGCGGCGAGTATAGCTTTGCGCAAAAGTTCGGGATCCGAATCGGATACGTATTGTTACAAAAATTAAAAAATCACGACGTATATCTGTTTTTGAAAGTATTGGATCGAATTCCAATGTAAAAAGGCGAGGGCATTTGTCCTCGCCAATTGTGTTTCTGTGGTTTGAGATGGTCAATCTTTCTCGCCGTCGCGCATAGCGTCCGTGATGAATGCGAGGAGCTTTTTGAACGTGCGTTTCGCTTCCGGGAAAAGTTTATAGTAGATGGGATAGACGTGGAACATCCCTTCGCCTATCTCGAGAACGGGCTTATTGCCGAGCGCGGTCAATTTGTCGACGATCGTGAGCGTGTCGCTGAGCAACATCTCGTTGGCGCCGACGCTGAAGAACATTGGGGGAAAATTCGCATAGTCCGCAAAGACGGGCGAGATGTAGGGATCGCGACGGTCGGCGGAGCCTATGAAACTGTAGATATTGCAATTGATGAGTTCCTTGCGCTTTTGCTCGTCGATCTTGCCTCCTTTAAGCCCGAACAATGGATCCTTGCAATAGTTGTCGGCATAGCTTTTGCCTTCCGCGGTCATATCCGCCCACGGGGAGAGGCAGAAAGCCGCGCGAGGAAGTTTTCTGTTTGCGTCGCGCAGCTTGAGAAGAAGCACAAGCGTCAGATTTCCGCCCGCGGAGTCGCCTCCGACGATGATATCCTCCTCTTTGTAGCCAAGTTCGCCCGTGATGTGATCCCAAAGCGCCATAGCTTGATTTATCTGAGTGGGATAGACGTGGTCCGGCGCGCAATCGTAGTCGAGCAGGATCATATCCGCGCAGTTGACGGGATCGGCGGCGGGGCAGAGTTGATCCGCCATACGACGATATGTGCCGATGAGTCCCGCGATGTAGGCGCCGCCGTGCAAATACAGCACGAGCTTGCCGCCGGGCGTTTTGCCTTCCTTGCACACAAATTCAAAACGCGTGCCGTCGGACAGCTTGCGTTTTTCAATCGTGTATCCCTCGGACGTGGCGTCGCTGTTGTGTCTTTCGAGCAGGCGGCATTTTGCGACCATATCCTCTGTGACCTCGGGATTGAGGTTGAAATTTTTGCGCGCGTATGAAACCGCGATCCTTCCGCGTAAAGAGACCATATTTTCCTCCGTTTGAAAAAACTCATTACATTTTACTCTAAACAGTCCGAAAAGTCAATATTGAGGCGCGGCGCAATTGCAAAAATTTATCGCTTATTTATGCTAAAATACGTATCGTGCTTTTAGTGTGCTTATGTCGGAAATCGAAAATAAAAACACGAATTGTGTATTATTTTGTCGAAAATTTATATTTTGGGCGTCGCTTTGCAGTCTGAAGAAGTATTAAAACATCATATTGAAATTTTTTGTACATTTTTTCAAATTTTGTATGGATATATTCGATTTTTTGAATTTTTGTTGAGAAAATGTACCGCCGTCGGGGATAATATCTCGCATTTGCTTGACCGTTTTTGAATTTTTATATATAATATATGCCGTGATTTCAAGAGATACGCGCGCCCAAGCATAGGCAATGAATTTTGGCGCGTACCCTTTTGGGACGGGGCGTATGCCCAAAATATTATATTTGAGGACAGAATAGATGTTAAAGTTGATAGATATTGTAAAAGCATACAAGGTGGAGCAAGACAGCATCCTCGCGCTCAAAAATGTCAGTATCGAGTTTCGTCGCAACGAGTTTGTCTCAATACTCGGCCCGAGCGGCTGCGGCAAGACGACGCTGCTAAACATCATCGGCGGCCTTGACCGCTACACTTCGGGAGATATCAGAATAGACGGCGTTTCCACAACGCGCTATGACGACGTGGATTGGGACACCTATCGCAACAGACGCGTAGGTTTTGTTTTTCAATCCTACAATCTCATCCCGCATATGAATATTTTGAAAAACGTCGCGCTCGCTTTGACGATCGCGGGCGTTTCGAGGGATGAGCGCAGGGAGCGCGCTCTCGAGGCGCTCAGGAAGGTCGGGCTTGACTCGCAAGCGAACAAGCGTCCCAATCAGCTCAGCGGCGGTCAGATGCAGCGCGTCGCGATCGCACGCGCCCTTGTCAACAATCCCGAGATTATTCTTGCGGACGAGCCGACGGGCGCTTTGGACACGGAATCGGGCCTTCAAGTTATGGAACTTTTGAAGGAAGTTGCCGCGGACAGGCTTGTCATTATGGTGACGCACAATCCCGATCTTGCCGAAAAGTACAGCACACGAATCGTGTACCTGCGTGACGGCGAGATCGAGGGCGACACTATGCCGTACGACAGCGCTTTGGAGGAGTCCGCCGCGTCGGGCGAGTCGGCGGAGTTTGAAGGCGTTGAGGCTGAGATGAAAGCGGAGGGCGCCGAGGCTGATATCAGGGCGGAGGGCGATGAGGCGAGCGAGGAAGCCGTCGCTGAAGTCGAGGCGCAGGACGCGTCGCAAGAGACGGCTCAAGCGGATACGAAGCCGAAGGCAGAGAAGGCGAAACAGAAAAAGCCGTCCCGCTTTTTGGAAAAACTGCGCAAGATACGCAAGGCAGACAAGGCGTCTATGAAAATCGGCACGGCGATCTCGCTCAGCTGGAACAATCTCATCTCAAAGAAGGGCAGGACGCTTCTCACGTCCGTTGCGGGAAGCATCGGCATCATCGGCATAATTTTGGTGCTTGCGCTTTCAAACGGAGCGAGGGCGTACATCGATGGGCTTGAGGAGAGCGCATTGTCGAGCTATCCCATCACGGTCAATCAGACGAGTATGGGGATACAGGAGATTTTGAGCAAGATGATGTCGTCGGCCACCGAGGATACGGGGAGCGTCGACGACGAAACGATCAAAGTGCAAAAAGTGCTTGGCAACATAGTGTCCGAACTCGGCAATATGATGTCTGCCTCTCAAAACGATCTGCACACCTTCAAAAAGTATGTTGATGAGAATTTTGACAAGGACCTTGCGGATGTCAAATACAACTATGGCACAACGTTCAACTGTTATGTTGAGGACAGAGGCACCTCTGCCGAGGCACAAAACAGGTATATGAAGGTCAATCCCTACACCGAGACGATGCTCACCGTGTTCAATCAAGTGTTGAATTCGCCGCTGGGCGCCGGGCTTCAGAATATGGAGTTCAACATAATGGGGCAGAAGTTGAAGTTCACCGACGCGATTAGCTATCTGGCGTCGATGATCGGCTCCGCGTGGAGCGAGATGTCCTCAAACAGCAAAATGCTACAAGATCAATATGAGCTTGTCTCGTCGAGGTCGCATTGGCCCGTAAGAGAGAACGAGGTCGTTATCGTCGTGGACGAAAACAATCGGCTTATGGACTTCCAACTCTTTATGCTCGGGCTTCAGTCTCAGGATGAAGTTTTCGACGCATTGCTCAAAGGCGATGAGTTTTCCGCAAACGAGTATGACATCGAAGAGTTGCTCGGGCTTGAATACAAGGTGATGAACAACGTCGATTATCTTGAGGAGGACGCAAGCGCCCCCGGCACGTGGACTATGCATCCGCGTACAGAGCAGAGCAAGGAATATGTGAACGCAAATTGCGTGACATTCTCGGACGGAAGCGATTATGTGCGTGTTTCGGGCGTTGTCAGGCCCAAGAAGGGCGCGGTCGCGACGTCGATAATGGGCGTCATCGGCTACACTTCCGAACTCACGGATTATCTCGTCGAGCAAGCCAACAAGCATCCCGCCGTTGTGGAACTCAACAAGCGCTTTGACGAGGCGTATGAGGCGTTCCAAAATAATGAATCCACTTCCTACAAGAGTCCTATCAAATATCGCGTGAGTCCGGACGGGAATGACAAGAGCGTCGGCACCGTCGGATTGGACGTCAATGTCGGCGCCGATATCAGCTTTGTCAATGACAACGGTCAATTCTCCCACGAGAGCGAACACTTCACACTGCTCAGGCAGCTGGGCTTTGCGGATATAGAATATCCTCAATCCATCGAGTTTTTCTGCTCGTCCTTCGAGACGAAGCACGCCGTTGAGGAGTTTATTGCGGAATACAACAAGATCGACGAGAAGAAGTCGATCACATATTCCGATTCGCTCTCATCGATGATGCGCTTCATCGACACAATGGCGACCACCATCACGGGCGTGCTTGTCGCGTTTGCGGCGATATCGCTCATCGTGTCGACGATTATGATCGCCATCATCATCTACACGTCCGTGCTTGAGCGCCGCAAGGAGATCGGCGTGTTGCGCTCCATCGGCGCGAGAAAGAAGGATATCTCCCGCGTGTTCATCGCAGAGTCCGCGATATTGGGCGGCTATTCCGGCGTGATCGGCATTTTTGTGAGCTTCCTCATTTCCCTCGCGGGCAGCGCCATCCTCACGGCTGTAGTCGGCATTTCCGGGTTGATGGTTGTCACTTGGTGGCATTGCGTGCTTATGTTCGGCATCAGCGTGTTGCTCAGTATGTTTGCGGGATTCATCCCGTCGAGGATTGCGGCGAATAAGGATCCTGCGATCGCTCTCCGCTCCGAGTAAAACCGCGCTATTAGGGGGTGTTCCATAGGGAATCAAAAAAATCTTAATTTATAGGAATACACCTTTGGGCGAGTCAAGTAAAGAAGTCGAGAATTATGCTCTCGACTTCTTTACTTGAATTCAAAACTCTAAAAATATTTATTCTCTTTACATAGAATGATGCAAGTAATCCTTAGTGTCATTTCACCTATAC
>CANQZE010000072.1 GCA_947628255.1 uncultured Clostridia bacterium
TTGATAGATCGCCATGCGCACATCTTCGGGAGCAATCACGCAAACAATCCCGACGAGGCGCTCGCTTTTTGGAACGAGGCGAAAAAGAAGGAGAAAAAGTACGCCTCGACCGCGGATTCGATGGAGAGAGTCCCCAAAAACCTGCCCGCCTTGCTATATGCGGAAAAATTGCAGAAGAGGGCAAGAAAATCCGGCTTCGATTGGGACGACCCTTTGGGCGCTCTCGACAAGATCGCCGAGGAGACGAGAGAATTGAAGGACGCAGACGACGCTCACAGAGCAGAAGAGGGCGGGGATCTGCTATTTGCGGCGGTGAATGCGCTGAGACTGTACGGCATAGAGCCGGAGATGGCGCTCAAAGAGGCGAGCGCAAAGTTTTTGCGCAGATTCACACGGCTTGAGAACCTCGTCGCGGAGACGGGCAAGCCTATGACGGAGTATTCGCTTGAAGAGCTTGACGCATTTTGGGACAGGGTCAAAGCGGAGGAGAACAGATGAACATCGGCGGGGTGCGGCTCAAAAGCGACCTGCTGTTCGCGCCGATCGCCGGCTTTTCGGACGCGGGATTCCGCCATATATGCGCGAGTTACGGCGCGGCGCTCACCTGCACAGAACTTGTCAGCGCCAAGGGGCTTGTGTACGGCGGCAAGGGCAGCGAGGATCTGCTTTTCACCACTCCCGAGACGACGCCGTGCGCAGCGCAACTTTTCGGCGGCGATCCCGATTTTATGTTTAAGGCGGCGGCGGACGAGCGCCTTGCGCGCTTCGACATCATAGACGTCAATATGGGATGCCCCGTCAAAAAAGTTTTCAACAACGGAGAGGGCAGCGCGCTTATGCGGGATCCGTCGCTGATCACGGAGATCGTGCAAGCCGTCAAAGAGGGGAGCGGGAAACCCGTCACCGTCAAGATGAGGGCGGGGATAATCGAGGGCGAACCGCTCGCCGTGGAGTGCGCGCTCGCGGCGGAGAGGGGCGGCGCGGCGGCGATCACGGTACATCCTAGATATCGCGAGCAGTTTTACGGCGGCACGGCGGACCACAGCATAACGAGAGCGGTGAAAAAGGCGGTCAAAATACCCGTCGTCGCAAACGGCGACATCGTGGACGTAAAAAGCCTTGAGAGAGCGCGCGAAGAGAGCGGCGCGGACGCGTTTATGATAGGGCGCGGCGCGCTGGGCAGACCGTACATATTCGCAGAACTTGCGGGGACGCCGTATGAGTTTGACGCACGCAAGACGATCGACAAGCATATTGAAATTTTGAGGCGATACAATCCAGACCGCGTCGTTGCGAATCTTATGAAGTTGCATCTTTGCCATTACGCAAAAGGCAAGGACGTCGCAAAGGCTGTGCGCGTCGCAGTCGGGGCGGCGAAAAACCTCGAAGATATTTTGAGGATCGCGGACGAGTTTTTCAATTAGACGGCGCGGAAATGCGCCGCGCTTTGTGCGTGTAGATTGCAATCGCACTTATGCGACAAAGCGCCGCAAAACTCGATCAAATCGCAAAACAGGAAGTTTATCATATCAAAAACATACTTTGAGAGGGCAAAATGTTCAATATCGTATTGGTGGAACCCGAGATCCCGCAGAACACGGGAAACATTGTGCGCACAGCGGCGGCGACGGGATGCAAGGTGCATCTTGTCAAGCCGCTCGGATTTGACATAAGCGACAGGGCGTTGAAGCGCGCCGGGCTTGACTATTGGAGCCTTACGGATTTCACCGTGTATGAAGATCTCGACGACTTTTTCAAAAAGACGGCGGGTGACAGGGCGAATGCGGCGGACGGCTACCGCATCACGGACGGGGAGTCGCACTTCTACTTTTTGTCCACAAAGGCGGCAAAGCGCTATGATGAGGCGGAATACGCGGACGGCGACTATTTCATCTTCGGCAAGGAGACGCGCGGGCTTCCGGAGCGACTGCTCAAAGCAAACTACAACAACACCTTGCGCATCCCGATGATAAGCGAGGCTCGCAGTCTCAACCTCTCAAACTCCGTCGCGATCGTCGTCTATGAAGCTCTCCGCCAACGCGGTTTTGGCAACTTGCTCACAGCGGGCCGTCTTACAGGCAGAGCGGATTGAGATCCCGACGCGAGGCAATCAGCTTGCGGATCGCCAAAAATCGCGGAAGCAAGCGTCCGAAAAAATCGCAACAAACGCGAGTCGTTTTGTTGTCATCGTTTGAAAAAAACAGCCTACGCGCTGTTTTTTTTGTACTCTCAATAGTTGCTTCTGCCAAGAAGATAGTCGGTGGAGACATTGAGCATCTCGGACAACTTCAGCAAAGTTTCAAAATTGCACTCTCTTTCGCCGCTCTCCCAGAAGTGGACAAGGCGCGTTGACACATGCAGCGCTTCCGCCACCTGTTTGCAGGACAACCCGTTTTCCACGCGAACTTCTTTAAGTCGGCTTGCGAATTTTACTTCCATACTATGATGATAGAACATTTTGTTCGTTTTTACTTGACAGTGAACATTTTGTTCGCTTATAATATGTGTAACAAAATTATTTCCAGGAGGAAACCTTTTATGTTTGATGTAGATCCTGCAAAAATCATGAATTTTGATTTTTACGAACAGTACGAAGAGTACAAAGCAAAGAATGAGGTTGTTTCCATAAACGAGAGTCTTAAGGAAAACAAAAGAACTATGTTTGCGTCGATGGCAATGCCGTATTTCGGCTATTCGTTTCTCAAAGCCGAGCATGAATCGGTCGGTTTGGCTGAAACAAACGAAAACTGCGAGCTTGGTTATCTTAAGGCTTATTACAGGCGTTCGAGAGATATTCCTCACAAGAAGCAATTGGACGATTTGCAAAAGCAATATTGGGAATTGCTTGAGAAATGTCCTAAACGTATCAGTAAGTTCGTGGCGTGCGTTTTGTTCTTATTTATAGTGCCCGGTTTCGTTTACGTCGGCGTCAAAATAGGTTTAAGAGCGAAATGGAAGAAAATGATGAGAACAGAGGGCGCGGATATCTTGTATCAAGCGAAGAAGCTCCTTCCTGAAGAATAAGAGAATCAAAATTTCATCGCGCGTTTGGCATATTTCAAAAGTAGACGCTTGTCGTTTGTCGGCGTTATTTTATCACTATGAAATTTTGGATATAGCCAAATCGCGCGATCTTTCTGTACATAAAAAATTAAATATAAATTTGGAGGTACAAGATGAAAGTTAGCCTTAAATGTTCCGCTTGCGGGTATGTTTACGAGGGGGATGACCCGCCGGAGAAATGCCCCATATGCAATCGCGAATTTGATACGCAGGAGAAAAAAGGCGAAGAAGAAATGGTAGACTTGCACTCATTGACGACGGTCGACATCGATACCAATGACCCATCAAGCATCATAATCCCTGACTCGAGCGTGCTTTGTAAATCGGTTTTGGGCAATCTGTTGACTTTAAGATCTTCGATAAGAGTTATATACGATATTCAAGAAAAAATCGATGAATTGCGAGAAGAAAACGATGAAGTTTGTTCTAAATACGATGAGTGTTCAAAAAAAATACGAGAGATGAAAAGCACCCTTATATACGATGTAGGAGATGAGGATGATGTCTTGGAGATAAAGGAACAATTGTTGAAAAATCTGGAAGAAAAAAACTATGCGAGCGACATAGAGTATGCCGGTAAAGTCGAGAAGAAATTCAAATTGATCAATATACTCGGTACAATTTTTATTTCGTTGGGACTTTTTACATTGGTATTTTTGCTTATGCTACCATTCGGAGATATCGCTTTGGCAATTGGAAATTCCGTGGCGAGCGGTTTGGTCCCGGGAGTCGTGTATTTCTTTATCACGTTCAAACTTGCAAAGGATCATTCCTATTCGAGAGTACTTGCAAAGAGAAAAATAAAAAACAGAGATGATTATCTTAAGTCAGAATATCAAAGCGATCTTGAAAGAACAATAGCGAATAAGAAATCTGAACTTGAAAGGATGATAGAGGAAACAAAAGCAGAATCGAGACAATATATGGAGAGTTGCCGTAATTTGGTTTTTGATATGTATATGTATACGCTTAGCCAAGATCTAAGGAGTGAAGTTATATGTCTCGATGAGTTATATTGCGAAATATTGCATAAGAGCGATTGGGAAAATATTGACTATATCATTTACGTTTTTGTTACGGGGCGTGCGGACACTCTCAAAGAGGCATTGCATATGGTGGACGAACAGCGCAGGGCAGAGATGATCGTGGGCGCTATAGATATGGCGTCAAATTACCTCGCGAACAACATTTCTTCCACCATTTACTTGATGAGAAATGAACTTTCAAGTTCATTCAATCAGATAACCACTCATCTTGCCAACATCCGCAACTCCATCAGCCTCCGAAACGCGCAAAATAAAAAGGATATTACAAAGATCATCGAACTTGACAAAAAGATGTGCGATTACAGTGTGAAGAGCTACGATATGATAAAGAAAATAAACAATACGCTAAACAAATAGTATGAATAAAACAAAACCGATTGGTTTGTTTGATGCCGCGTACGGATATAATATCCGTGAGCGATCCTCTAAAAAGGCAGGTGCGCCATTCCTGCCTTTTTTTATGAGCAAAATACGAGCTTGAATTGGATAAAATTTATATATTCAATATTATAGACAGGCTAAACAAAACAAGTGAATAACAAAATATTTGCCCTATAGCAACAAAAGACGGTGCATCAAAACATAATTATTTTAACTTTTCACTTTTTGAAATCCGTCCTGCCGAGCAAGTAATCGCAGGAAACATCGAAATATGCGGCAAGTTCAACGAGATAATCCACGGAAGGCAACGTCCCCTCGCGCAACCATTCGTATATTGAATTCGGCGCAAAACTCATTTGGTGTGAGATCTCTGAATATTTCACGCTTTTTTCTTTTGCAAGTTCCGCAATTCTGCTGTGGAAGGCGTCGGGAGATGCCGAAGGGATGAGGTCTCGCCCGCCCTCCCCGAGCAAATACATTATCGGGACTTCAAAAACATCCGCCGCTTTTATCAGCGTTCTGAGCGACGGCACGATACCATAATTGAGCATACGACCAACAACGTCCTTGCTTATACTTGCCGCTTTTGCAAAATCGGCGGCGCTCATATCATTTTCATCGAGCAGCGATTTGAGCGCGGATCGCATTTGGGGCGAAGTCACATATTTGCTTTCAACGGGTTTCTTTGACATTTTTTATCCAACTTTAGTCAAAATACTATCTTTCTGACAGATATATGCTATTATTGATGCATCACATATTCAATCAGTATTCTATGTTATTGATTAAAAATACTAATATTTGCTGTGGCGACATCGCAAACAATTCTGACACAAAAAATATTTTTATATCCTCATTTCCATATGTTGAAAACGTTTTCGGGTTGTGGTATAATATTGTGCGGTGCGCGAGCGGAAGCTCTTCGCGCTGCATAAAATGTCAAAAATAATTTTGTATAAGGAGATCTCTTATGGCAAAACTTACTATCCGCGACGTAGACGTCAAGGGCAAAAAGTGTTTGGTCCGCGTGGACTTCAACGTCCCAATGGTGGACGGCGTCATCACAGATGAAAACCGCATCAACGGCGCTCTTCCCACGATCAAGTATCTTGTGGAACACGAGGCAAAGGTGATCCTCTGCTCGCATATGGGCAAGCCGCACAACATCTTCACGGAGGGCTTTTCGCTCAACAAGAAGGAGAAGAAGGCTCTCGAGGCTCTTCCCGAGAGCGAGCAGGCGGCGGCAAAGGCGGAATACATCGCCAAGGCGCTCAAAAACGATCCAAAAAAATTCACTCTCGCGCCCGTCGCAAAGAAACTTGAGGAGCATTTCCCCGGCAAGGTGACGTTCGCGACAGACCTCGTCGGCGAGGACGCGCATAAGAAGGTTGCCGCGCTCAAGGATGGCGAGATCGTCCTGCTTGAGAACACGCGCTTCGAGGCGGGCGAGGAGAAAAACAGCGAGGAGCTGTGCAAGAAGCTCGCGGAGTTTTGCGATATCTATGTCAATGACGCGTTCGGCACGGCGCATCGCGCGCACGCAACAACGGCGGGCATTGTGCAATACGGCTTTGCAAAGACGGCGGTCAGCGGATTCCTCATCGAGAAAGAACTCAAATTCCTCGGCAACGCTGTGGAAAATCCCGTTCGTCCCTTCGTCGCCATTTTAGGCGGAGCAAAGGTTGCGGACAAGCTCAACGTCATCGACAATCTGCTTGGCAAATGCGACACCCTCATCATCGGAGGCGGAATGGCTTACACCTTCATCAAGGCGCAGGGCGGCACGATCGGCACCTCGCTTGTTGACGACGAGAAGCTCGAGTATTGCAAAAATATGCTTGCAAAAGCGGAAAAGCTCGGCAAAAAGATATATCTGCCCGTCGATACGGCGGTCGCGAGCGAGTTCCCCGATCCCATCGACAAGCCGATCGAGGTCGAATATGTGGACAGCTTCAAGATCCCCGCGGACAAGATGGGCCTCGATATCGGCCCCAAAACGCAAAAACTCTTTGCAGACGCCGTCAAGAGCGCAAAAACCGTCGTGTGGAACGGGCCTATGGGCGTATTTGAAAATCCCACTTGCGCGCAAGGTACGGTAGCCGTGGCAAAAGCTATGGCTGAAACGGACGCAACAACGATCATCGGCGGCGGCGACAGCGCAGCGGCAGTGGCTCAGCTCGGTTTCGCCGACAAGATGACGCACATCTCCACTGGTGGCGGCGCGTCCCTCGAGTTTTTGGAGGGGAAGGTTTTGCCCGGCATCGCTTGCCTCAACGAGTAAAACCGCGCTATTTGGCGCTATGCTTTGTCAGAGGCGTCCCGC
>CANQZE010000073.1 GCA_947628255.1 uncultured Clostridia bacterium
CTCCGGCATCATGTCGACGATCCACGCCTACACAGGCGACCAGATGCCTCTTGACGGACCGCAAAGAAAGGGCGATCTGCGCAGATCCCGCGCCGCGGCGATCAACATCGTCCCCAACAGCACGGGCGCGGCAAAGGCGATCGGCCTTGTCATCCCCGAGCTTGCGGGCAAGCTCATCGGCTCCGCACAGCGCGTTCCCACCGCGACAGGCTCCACAACAATCCTCGTGGCAGTCGTCAAGGGCGAGAACATCACCAAGGAGGGCATCAACGCCGCTATGAAGGCCGCCGCGACCGAGTCCTTCGGTTACAATGAGGACGAGATCGTCTCCAGCGACATCATCGGCAGCCGCTTCGGCTCCATCTTTGACGCAACTCAAACAATGGTCTCCAAGATCGACGACACAACATATCAAGTGCAAGTCGTCAGCTGGTATGACAACGAGAACAGCTACACATCTCAGATGGTGAGGACCATCAAGTATTTCTCCGAACTTGCCTGAGAAAACGCGCTGTTCAAATACGTTTATTGAAATCGAAAACAAGGTGTTGCACACATTTTTGCAACACCTTGTTTGTATTTTTCAGACAATAAATTTGACTATTTTCCTTCGATAACACTGTCCTGATTCTATCAACAAATCAAATGACGTTATGACTTTTGCGAGATTTCAAAGTCGGCACAAAACCTAAGGCTTCCCTCTCGGGTTTATATGCGTAAAGTCACTCGTCCCGTTTCGCAGCAGAGTCAGGCTTGTCGTTTGCGACGTCAAGCGGCGCAGGTTGCTCTTGCAAGGGATCTCGCCTTTCTTCCCCGCTTTGCAAATCCGAAAAGACGTCCTCGGCGTACTCCGTCTTGTAGCCGTGATTTTCTGCGGGACGCAACGCGTTCGGATAGTTGATGTCGGAGCGGAAATCGGTGGCGAGGCGCTGGAGCTTTGTTGCGAGTTGATACGGATCAGGCTGGTCGAAGATCACACCCGCGGTCCCTGCGGCGGTGATGTAGATATCGCCGACTTTGCACAGCTTGTCGACAAGTCCTACCTTCGCGACGACGGATTCGATCTTGTCATAATAGAAAAATTTGAAGTCGATGCCTATGACGCCGCTTCGCACGATCACTCTTCTGTCGGTGAAAACGTATTCGATATTTTTGATCTCGACGGTGGATTTGACGATCCGCGAGATCCATATCCACACGGGCGCGAGGTGGACGATGAAAAACGGAATGAGTACGCCGAGCATCGCCATAGGCATATTCCCTCCGCTTATCTCCTTCCCTATGATGGTCAGAAAAGCCGCGTCAAAGCACAGCCAAATGAGAGCGATCGGCAGCATCTTGAAGATTGCCGCGCAGATGTATGCCTTCTTGTCGGGCTTGGTGCGCAAAATCACTTTCTCATCGCTTTCGAAAACGCTCTCAACGGTGTTTTCGCTGAGCGGCTGTTTGAAATATTTTTCGTCTATTTGCATATTTCACCTCTCTCAAAAATTTTCGTTTTTTCGCAATATCCGATGTTTATGCGCGAATTTAGCGCAGATAAACGTCTTTTACATCAATTCGAACAGTTTTTCGGCAACGGCGGCGCAGTCGTCGTCTATGATGATATTCGCAAACGAATCATAAGGCGTGGCGCCTTTGTTGATAAGCGCAAGATCGTTGCCGCGATACAGGTTTACAAGTCCTGCGGCGGGATACACTTTGAGCGACGTGCCTATCACAATAAAGACGTCCGCAGCTGTCGTCATCTTTTCCGCCTTTCGGCAATCGTCAAAGTCGAGCGATTCGCCGTAAAGCACAACGTCGGGTTTGATGACGCCGCCGCAATCGCACCTCGGCACGCCTTTGCACTTGGCGACGACGTCCGTCCCCATATAGCCCTTGCCGCATCTCATACAGTGGTTCCGTCTGACGCTGCCGTGCAATTCCACCACGCGCTTGCTGCCCGCGTCAAAGTGAAGCCCGTCTATGTTTTGAGTTATGACGCAGCTCAATATGCCTCTCTTTTCAAGCTCCGCCAACAGACGGTGCGCGGCGTTTGGCTTTGCGTCCGAGTATATCATTTTCTCCCTGTAAAACTTGAAGAACTCCTCGGGATGCGCGTCGAAAAAATCGCGCGAGAGCATAACTTCGGGTTCGAAATTGCCAAACTTTGTGCTGTACAATCCTGCGGCGCTTCGAAAATCGGGTATCCCGCTGGGAACGGATATCCCCGCGCCCGTCAACGCCACGGCGCTCTTTGCGCGCGAGAGCGTCTTTGCGAGCTTTTCGACCGCTTCCGCGCTTCCCTGTTTCAGATCCGCCATATCTTTTCCCTCCGCTTTGAATAATTTTATCACTCTTTGTCGCGCTTGTCATCAAAATAATTTACAAATCCATTTCCTCGATGTTATAATGATGCGAACTTTTTGAGAGGCGGCATATGTTCAACGACTATATGGTGAAACTTGGCAGCAAACGTTCGGCGATCAGAGAACTGCACGAATTCGGCAATCGGCGCGCAAAGGTTTCGGGACAAGACGGCGTGTTTGATTTTTCCATCGGCAATCCGAGCGTTCCCATTCCCGCGGCGGTCAAAGACGCCCTTGTCAAACTTACGTCGCAGAGCGACAGCGTCGCGGTGCACAGCTACACATCGTCTCAGGGTTCCGAAGAGGCTCGCGAGGCGATCTCGAGAGGAATATCGAAAAGATTCGGCAAATACGTCCCGTCCGATCTCATTTATATGACGTGCGGCGCGTCCGCCGCGCTTGCGATCTCCATCAACGCGCTGTGCGAACCCGACGACGAATTTATCCTCTGCGCGCCCTATTTCCCGGAATATACAGTCTATATCCGCACGGCGGGCGGGAAAGAGGCGACTGTTCCATTCCTTGAAAACTTCGACATCGACCTTGTCGCGCTGGAGGCGGCGATCACCCCGCGCACAAAGGCGGTGATCGTCAATTCTCCCAACAACCCGAGCGGGAAAATTTATTCCCTCGATCTGCTCGAGCGCCTCGCAAATATCCTCTCTCGAAAGAGCGCGGAGTTTGGCAAACCGATTTTTATCATCGCCGACGAACCCTACCGCGAGCTTGTCTACTCCGATAAGGAAGTCCCCTATGTGATGAACGTCTATCCTCACTCCCTCGTCTGTTACAGCTATTCGAAGGCGCTGTCTCTGCCCGGGGAGCGCATCGGCTATATCGCAATCTGCCCCGACGCCGCAAATGCTCGCGAACTTTACTCCGCCGTTCTCGGCGCGGGAAGAGCGCTCGGCTATGTGTGTGCGCCGTCGCTATTCCAAAAAATGCTCGCGATGTGCGAGAGCGAAAAAGCTCCGATAGAGTCCTATCGCACCAATTGTCAACTCCTTTATGACGGTCTGACGCGCATCGGCTTCGAATGCGTGCCGCCCGAAGGCGCGTTCTATCTGTTTATCAAAGCGCCCAACGGAGATTCCGAGGATATGTCCGATCGCGCGAAAGAGTTCGGTCTGCTCATCGTGCCGGGAGACGATTTTGCGGCGAAAGGATATTGTCGCGTCGCTTATTGCGTGGACAAAGACGTCATCATCCGCTCTCTTCCTCTTTTTGAAAAACTCAAAGAGAGCTATGAAAAATGAGCGTAATTTTTCAAAAAGCGTGTTTAAGCACCGATTTTTGCGAGATAAAGCGCGCGTTTTGACAATTATGCAGATCAAAAGACGACTTTTATACGTCGTCTTTTTTTGTTTTTGAAATCCAAAAATTTTCATAGCGGATTTTTGATTGGCGCTTGTGAGTTCATTTGGAATATATTATAATATGTACCGAAAACGGGACGTGACCCGCGCTATAATAAATTTGCAAGCGCGAGAAGCGCGAAATGACCGAGAGGTGAAATATGGAAGCGAAGAAAACTTTGATATTCAGAATTTGGCAAGTGATTGAAAACTATTCGGATCCCGATCATCCGCTGACGCAACAGCGCGTCATCAAATATCTCGAGGATGACTTCGGCATAGAATGCGAGCGCAAAGCGGTCTCCCGCAACATTTCCTATCTCAAGGAGATGGGGTTGGATATCGAGACCGACAGCCGCGGCACCTATCTGGCGTCGCGGCAATTCGAGCCGTCCGAACTCAGGCTGTTGATAGACAGCGTCCTCGGCTCCAAGCACATCAACGCGAAGTATTCCCGCGAGCTTATCGACAAGCTGATCAAACTCGGCGGCAACAACTTCAAAAGTCACGTCCGCCACGTACACTCCGTCAAAGAGTGGAGCAAGAGCGAGTGCAAGGATCTGTTTTTCAACATAGATATGATCGACGAGGCGATAGAGCGCGGCAAAAAGATCTCGTTCTTCTACAATCATCTCGACATCAACAAGAAGTTGCGCCCGTCGAGCGCGCACACGGGGTCGCCATACACCCTGCTTCTGCACAATCAACGCTACTATGTGATGTTGCGCGACGACAAATACGACAAGGTGAGCTATCTCAGAATGGACAAGATCACGGATATGCGTATCCTCGACGAGGACGCTATCCCCATCTCCGAAAACGAAGGTTTCAAACGCGGCATAAACTATCACGAATTGTCCACGGGCTTGCCCTATATGTACAGCGACAAGAAGGCGCTTGTCACGCTGCGCTGTCCCAACTTTATGATGGACGACTTGTGCGATTGGTTCGGCACGGATTTTGCGGTCTCGAAGGCGGATGAGGGACATTTCATCGCCACCGTCAACGCGAGCGAACAGGCGATGCTCTACTGGGCGCTTCAGTACAACGTCAACGCGGAAGTCCTCTCTCCCGCTTCACTGCGCGAAAAAGTGCTGTCCGCTCTCAAAGCCGCCGTCACGATGTATGAGTCCGAAAAAGCGTGAGCCGCAAAGACGAGCGCGTCCCATTCCTTGATTTTTCGGCGAGAATGTTATATAATATTATCCGATATACAGGATATTGGGCGCTATGACAAAAAAAGAATTTTTCAAAGCGATGTACAAGAGGGGAGTGCTTGTGATGCTTGTGGGCATACTGAGCGGGTTGGCTGTCGGCGTAACGGTCACATTTTTTGCGCTCGCGGCGGACTTGCTTGCGGAACACTCCTACAATATCTACGAGAGTGTGCGCACGCACCCGGCGTATGTTCCCCTTCTCTTTTTGGTTTTGGCGGCGGGAGCTTTTATGGTGAGTACGCTCACGCGACTCCTGCCTTTGCTCGGCGCAAACGGAGTCCCTCAGACGGAAGGCGTCTCGAGAGGGGTCCTCAAGATGAAGTGGTATCAAATGTTGCCCGCGATGGCGGCGGCAAGCCTCGCGAGCATTTTTATGGGACTCAGCGCGGGGTCGGAAGGTCCGTGTATGTTTATAGGCGGTATGTGCGGAGACGGCGTGAGCAGTCTTTTCGGCAGCACGGATATGGAGCGGCGCTATCAGATCACGGGCGGCGCTTGCGCGGGAGTCGCGGTCGCGGCGAACGCTCCGCTCACGGGCATAGTTTTCGCGCTTGAAGAGGCGCACAGGCGTTTCACTCCATCCATTCTCATATGTTCTTTTTCGGCGGTCGTCGCCGCCATAATCACGCGCAACCTGCTCTATCTTGCGATGGGGCTTGAAATTGCGAGTTCTTTTCACGGCTTCAAATTGGTGCAAATGCCCGCAAAGATATATCTGTACGTCGCCCTCGCCGCGCTTATTAGCGCGCTTGTCGGCATATTGCTGATGGCTTTGATCAAACAAAGCGCAAAGTTGATGAAAAAAGTCACGGCGCTCAAAGGCTTCGTCAGATATCTCATTCCGTTTTTGTTTGCGGGCGTCGTCGGAATGATCACCGTCTATGCGACGGGCGGCGGACACTCCCTCATCAATATGCTCGGCACAAACGGCGGCGCGAGCGAGATATCTCTCAATTCGATATTCGGCTCGCCGATCGCCGTCACGCTGTTGGTCGTGATCATTCTCCGCCTTCTGTCGCTGACGCTGTGTATAGGGGCGGGCGTGCCGGGCGGCGTTTTTGTGCCTATACTCGCGCTTGGCGGTCTTGTCGGAGCTTTGATGTCAAGGTTGTTTGCGACAATGGGAATGGACGCCGTTTACGCGGACGGCATAGCGCTCATCTGTATGGCGACGATGTTTGCAACGACAGTCAAGGCGCCGCTGACCGCAATAATCTTCGTTGTGGAATTCACTTGGCAATCCACTCTGCTCCTGCCCGTTGTGATGGGCGTGTTTATAGGATTTATGCTCAGCGAGCTGTTCGGGGTCAAGCCGCTCTATGATCTGTTACTCGAAGAAATGACAAAAGAAAACGCCTCCGGCGTCTCCCATCACGAATATTTCACCGCCATCGTGGACGGCTCGTCCGCGGCGGGACAGACGATCAGAGACGTGCTTTGGCAGGACGGCATTATGATCCACTCCATCGTGCGCGGCGGCAAAGAACTTGTCCCGACCTCCGACACGGTTTTGCTCGCGGGAGACAAGATCACTCTGCACGCAGAAGTCGCCGACATCGAGGAGTTTGAGAGCCGAGTCGAAGAGATCGTCAAACCGCACGAACACAAGCTCGCCATTCATATGCCTTTCGCGCACAAAGAGGGGCTTCCCGCAAGCGACGCCACCCGCGAAAACGACGCCTACTCAGAAGATATGCAGGACCCCCCGCAATATCCTGCCGATAACGATTTGAGCGAAACCACAAGCGATCTGAAATCCGAAAAATCCGAAAATTACGATATAGCCGCAATCGACCTCTCTCCCGCCGCGGCTCCCCAAGACGCGCGTGAGAACAAAGACGGCGCAAA
>CANQZE010000074.1 GCA_947628255.1 uncultured Clostridia bacterium
GCAACATAGGCCCCGTCGCGGGCATGCCCGTGATGGAAGGCAAGTGCGTGCTGTTCAAGGAGTTCGCGGGCATAGACGCGATCCCCATCCTCGTGAGTACGCAGGATACGGACAAACTTGTGGACACCATCTTCAACATTTCGAAGAGTTTCGGCGGCATAAATCTCGAGGACATCTGCGCTCCGCGCTGTTTCGAGGTGGAAGCGCGCCTCAAAAAGCTCTGCGATATCCCCGTCTTTCACGACGATCAACACGGCACGGCGATCGTGCTTGCCGCGGCGCTCCAAAACGCGCTGAAAATCGTGCAAAAGTCGCTACGTTCCGCCAAAATCGTCATAAACGGCGCGGGGAGCGCGGGCATTGCGATTGCAAAATTTCTCATATCGCTCGGCGCGGGCGACCTTGTCGTTTGCGACAGAGCGGGCGTCATCGAGGACTCAGCGCGAACTCGCAAACTTTTCAAATCCCCGAGGCGTGAAAGGCGGTCTGTTTGAGGCGACTTTGGGCGCGGACGTTTTCATCGGCGTCAGCGCAAAGGACGTGCTGAAGCCCGAGATGGTCAAACATATGGCAAAGAATCCCATCGTGTTTGCGATGGCGAATCCCTCTCCCGAGATCGACCCCGCTCTCGCCCTCGAAGCAGGCGCGCGCATTGTCGCGACGGGCAGAAGCGACCTTCCCAATCAGATCAACAACGTCCTCGCCTTCCCCGGCATATTCCGCGGCGCGCTCGACGTCAGAGCGAGCGACATCAACGACGAAATGCAGATAGCGGCGTCCAAAGCTCTCGCCGACCTCATCCCCGCGGACTCGCTGAGCGAGACAAACATCCTGCCCAAAGCTTTCGATCCCCGCGTTGCGCCCGCCGTCGCCGCCGCCGTCGCCGCCGCCGCGAGATCTTCGGGAGTCGCAAGGATATAAATTTATTTCAAATCCTTTTGACAACGATATCATCCTTTTGTGCGCGCATTGAGGCGCGCGCATTTTTCACGCGCGAAAAGCATACTCTTTATGGATGAAAAAGGCGCTCAAGGTGACATTTTTGTACATCGGGACGGCAATTGGCGCGGGATTCTCAAGCGGCAAGGAACTTGCGCTTTTTTTCGGGCAGGCGTCGCCTCTCAACGTTGCGATGTCCTCTCTTTTTATGGCGCTATTGTGCCTTTTGTTTTTGCTCGCGGGCAAACTTGGGCTTATGCCGAAGGGCAAACTCATTTCTTTTTTGATATTCTTTTCGGCGGGGATATCCCTTGTCTCAATGCTGGCGGGGAGCGAATTTGTGCTGTCAAATATGACGGGGATCCCCCTGCTCGGCGTCGTGATGGCGATATGCGGCGGGGCGATCGTAGCGCTGGGCATAGAGAAGATCAAAGTGGTCAATGCGGTGCTTGTGCCGCTCATAGTGATGTGCATAGCGCTCATCTTTTTCAAGCTGGATCCGCAGCCGTACAGCGCGCCTTTTTCGGTGTTCAAGCCCATCGCCTACAGCGGACTTGACGTGCTTCTCGGCGGCGTGATCGTCGCGGAAGAGGGCGAAAAGCTCACTTTCAAGGAGATATTTCTCTCCTGTTTTTTCATCTGCGTATGCCTCTTTTGTATGCTTTTTATGTTGCAGACCGTGGTCTTGGCGGACGGCGCGGCGTCGTCTATGCCCGTGCTGAGCGTGTCCGAGAGGTTTGGGCTGAAGCCTCTGTGCGGCGTGCTGATCGCGACCGCAATATTCACGACGCTCGTTTCCTCCTTAAAAATCGTATCCGACAAGATCCGCGCGGCGCTCGAAGGGATAAAGCCTCTGAAAAACTTTGCAAATGACAAAAATCGCGCTTTTGTGATCTTTTGCGCGTTGCTCATCGCCTACCCGATCAGCTTTGTGGGCTTTGACGCGGTAGTTGACGCGATGTATCCCGTGATGAGCTATTCGGGCATCATACTCACTGTCGTCGTCGCGCTGAAAACGGCGATTTTCGGCGTTTTGGCGCTCCGCCGCCGCATTCGCCTCAAGAAACAAATGAAAAACCGCCCAAACAGGCGGCAGTCTATATCTTCAGATAGATTCACTCCTCGTCGTGGCAATGGCAATCGCAATCGTCGTCGTGGCAGTCGCAATCGTCATCGCAATCTTCATCGTGGCAATGACAATCGTCGTCGCATTCGTCGTCGCGATCCTCGTCCTTCCACATATCCTCAAACGGCGATCGGCGCGGGTCCTCCTCATCCAGCCCCTTGAGATAGCGATACAACGGATCGTCAGAAAAGTCCTGCTTCAAATCGAAATCGCCGCCAAGCTCTTCAACGGCGTTTCTGATCTCCATATACTCGTTGTAATTGGGTTCGTACTCCTCGCAGAAAGTTTTGAGGACTTCGATCCCCTGCTCGTCGCCGTAGTTGCCGATGAGGTGCGCGAACAGCGCGACGTCCTCGCCCTTATAGAGATAGCCGACAAGCCCCATAAAGATCGCCTTGTGGCCGGGGTATCCCGCAAGCACTTCCATAAGCATCTTGCCGGTCTCGCCCTCGACAGTATAGAGTTTTGCGAGCATATCGTCCACGATCTCCTCGCAGTCCTCCTGCAAAAACTCGTACGCCTCCAGCCTCTCGTGATAGGGTCTGTCCTCGTCGAGCATAGCGTCGAGCGCCTCGATCATCTGTTCTCTGGTTTTTTCGTCCATCTCAATCTCCGAAGAACAACTCATAATATTTGCGATACATATCGGGCCTCATCCTGTAGCGTTTCACAACTTCTCTGTGGACTTCGTCCGAATTGTACGTCCTGCCGATCAACACGCCGAGGACCGTCCTCAAACTTCTGAGTTTGCTGATTTTCTGCAATTTTTTGGTCATAATGACCTGCCCGTCCTCGCCGATCTTGACGATTTCGTCCACGACGGCGAAAAGTCTGTTGATATATCTGTTGGGTTCGTCGTCGGAATACACGATGTCCGTGATAGCAAGTTTGATCGCGTCCGTGATGATTTTCGGCGCAAGGAAATATGTCGCCGGCTTGAAAAATCTGAGTTCCTTGAATCTGCCGTGCGCGACGACGTTGACGTTGACGTCCTGCGTCGGATAGTCCAGCAGATAGATCAACATCGTGGACACCTGAGTCATCGTCAATTCCGCTTTGACGAGATATTTTCTGAAAAATTGCTCGATCGCGTCGTTCCTTGCCAAAGCGAGCTTTTGGAGCAACAGCTCCTTAAACTCGTCCGTGCCGTCGTTCATCAGCCACTCGACAAGCTCTCTCACCTCTTCGCCTTGGGGAGATTGCTCCGCAAAAGTTTTCGCGAAATTTTGATAGGGAGTCTCCATCACCTGTTGCAAGCGCACATAGCGTCTCATCCGCTCCGCGTGAGGCAAAAGCAATTCATACTCCACGTCCTCGGCGTCCTCGGCGTACTTTTGCAGGTAGAATTTCGCGTCCGAATAGTCTCCGTAGATCGCTTCGACTTGCCTCATTATCCTTGCCGCCTCGTCCTTCTGCCCGAGGTTGTAGCGCGCGACCGAATTCCAGATCATCGCGTCGATGTCCCACTTGTCTTTGATCAGCGCCAGACGGGAAAACTTTTCTATGTCCGCGTGCCGACGGTAGTTTGTGAGCAGAGGCATCAAAAGAGAAAGTTCGTCCGCGCTGTATTCGCGCCCCGACGTGAGATCGTCTATCTCCGCAAGCGCCTCCTCATCCCTGCCTTCCATCATATAGGCTGTGGCGAGCGTGCATTTGATAACGACGCTGTCGCTCTTTTTTGCGAGCATCTCTTTTGCGTACTCGATCACGCCGTCAAGGTTGTCCTTGAGCATAAAGCAGATCATCTTGATGTGGCAAGCTCTCTCGATAAACTGCGACGACGGGTCCACTTGATCCACCAACGCGACCGCCTCGTCAAAGCGTCTCTCCTGCACAAGCCCGTACGCTCTGTCGAGGATTTCCTCATAGTACTCTTCTCCGCGCGGATGCACGAGGAGCAATTGCTGTTCGTGCAAGTCGTCATATTCTTCAAAAAACTCCTCGTCGCTGCAATATTCCCTCAGATAATATTCCGCGGCGCCGATATCGCGCATATTCGCATAGTTGAAAGACAGGCGCATAAACATTCTCGCCCTGCAATCCTCGTCGACGCCTTGATTCAGCGCGGAAAAAAGCACGTCGTTTGACATTTCCAACTCGTCAAGCGACGCGTATGCTTCCGCGAGGCGCTCCGCCGCGGGACTGAACTTCGGGTCCTTCTGAAGAGCCTGCCTCAGATATTTCATATACGAGACCATATCGTCCTGCTGTTTGGCTTTGAGCGCCATCTTCAGCAAGTCCTCACAGGTGACGTTGAATTTGATGATATCCGCCATTGTTACTTTTTCTTCTTCTTTTTGGGATTTTTGTAGGGGACGGGCTGTTTTTTCGTCTTTTTGTTGCCGTTTGATCTGCCGTCTCTCTCTCCTTCGACTTTATTTTGAGGCGCAGACGATCCGCTTGCTTGTCCTTGAGTTTTTTTGACGGATTTCGCCGCTTTTTTCGCCTCTTGCGCGGCCTGCTTCGCGGCATATTCCAAACGGTTGTGGCACTTGGTCATCCCGCGCGACACGAGCGCGATAAGCATAAGCGCCATAAGCGTGCAACCGACCAAGACCATCGCTATGTACACGACGATCGAGAAGAACGCGCCGAGCATCAACAGCACGAGAGGAAGCGCGCACAGCGCGCACACAAATATGCTCGAGATGGGATTGTTGACCAACACGACAAGCGCGTTTTTGAAAGTCTCGCCAACGTTGAGTTCATAGGTGACGCCAAGCGCCAACGCGACGGCGAGATAGACGATGATGGGAGCGCCGAACACCCAGCTGAACACGACGGCGCAATAGTCTCCCGCAGTCGCCGCGGCAAGCTGTTGTTGCGCAAGCAAATGCATAATCGACGTGGTCATCGCCGCGCCCACAAGGATGAGCAACCCGCCGTAGAACAAAAATTTCCACCAATGGGCTTTGAAACCTATCCAATACATACGGAAAGATCTCTTGTAGAAATCCTGATAGAAACTGCGTTTTGCGCAATAGAACAGCCCCGAAAAGCCCAGCATCCCGATGATGAGCGTCGCCGCGAGCATCATATAGATCGGCTCCTTGACGTCCCAATAGAGGCTGGCGACGCTCTGCGCGATGCTGTCTCCCGTCCCAAAAGGATAGCCGACGCCTATGCCGCCCATAAAATTGTAGCTTCCGTCAAGCACGAGCTTTTCAAAATATCCCGCGAACCAGAACAATATCACGGCAAACGGGAGCGTGAACAGTATGAAAAACAGCGAACTCTTGAACAGAGTGCCGAATTCTCCTCTCAGCACTTTGAATCCTCTGCCGAAAAACGTATCCGGATATTGCTTGTTCGGTTTTGCTTCAGCCAGCCCCGCGACGAGGACTTTTTGAGGTTCCTCTGGTTCCTGTCTGACGGGCGCGTCCTTAAAAAGCGGCGCAAGCAACAGTTTTCTCGGAGCTATATGTCTTGCGTTAGCGTCATTGTTCGATGCCATTTGCTCTCCTACAGTCGACGGCTAGCCGCCGAGCGCTATATTTGTAACAATATACAATTGATTATATACGTACATTTTGCATTATACAATATAAACGCGCAAATATCAAATACTTTGTTTCAAAAAATATCGCGGCGGAATTTTTTTGGGATCGTCCGATTTTGTACGTCCGCCCGTGCTCACTATCCCCGCGCGCTTCGCATAAATTATCTAGGAGGCATTATGAAAAAATACAATTTGGCAATAGTCGGAGCGACGGGTATGGTGGGCAGGAAGTTTATCGAAGTGCTTGAGAGGCGCAACTTCCCCGTGAATGAATGCTATCTGTTTGCTTCGGCGAGGAGCGCGGGCAGCGCTCTGAATTGTTTCGGCAAGCAAAAAACAGTGATAGAATTGACAGAACAAAACGTGACGGAGCTTGAGGGCAAAGTGGATTTCGCGCTGTTCTCGGCGGGCAGCGGAGTGTCAAAAGAGTTTGCTCCCCTGTTCAAAAAGATCGGCGCGACGGTGATCGACAACAGCGCGCAATGGCGACAACATCCCGACGTGCCGCTCATCGTGCCGGAAGTCAACCCCGAGGACGCGGAGTGGTCGAGCGGGATCATAGCAAATCCCAACTGCTCCACAATACAGGCGGTGGTCGCGCTCAAGCCGCTTGACGACGCTTTCAAAATCAAGCGCGTCGTCTACAGCACCTATCAAGCCGTGTCGGGCGCGGGCGTAAAGGGAGTTCGCGATCTCAAAAACGGCGTCGAAGGAAAGACGGAAACGGAAAAATTTCCATATCAGATCGCGGGCAATATCCTGCCCCATATCGACGTATTTTTGCCCGACGGCTACACCAAAGAGGAGTGGAAAATGATCGTCGAAACGCGCAAGATCTTGCATAGTCCGGAACTTAAAGTGACGGCGACAACTGCGCGAGTTCCCGTGTTTAACGCTCATAGTGAGTCGATAAACGTCGAGTTTGAGCAAAAATGCACTTTGGACGAGGTGAGGCGCACGCTGTCTCAAGCGCCCGGGATCGTGCTTTTGGACGACCCCGATTCAAACCTGTATCCTATGCCTCTCAACGTCAGCGGCAAGGACGAGGTGTACTTGGGCAGGCTCCGCCTCGACGAGAGCGTGGACAGCGGCGTCAATATGTGGGTGGTCGCCGACAACATTCTGAAGGGCGCGGCGCTCAACGCCGTGCAGATCCTCGAATTGCTTGTCAAGGAGGCGTGAAATATGATCTTCAAAGGAACAGC
>CANQZE010000075.1 GCA_947628255.1 uncultured Clostridia bacterium
TGTTGAACACGGCAATGCCGCTGATGCCGAAATCTATGAAGTCGGCGAGGTGCTGTTCAAAGATTTCGGCATCAGCGGCATTGCCGTGTTCAACATTGCGTCGGAGATAGCGCGCGGCAGAGCAAAGGCGGGCGATATGGTCACCGTTGACTTTATGCCCGAATACTCCAAGGCGGAAGTTGAGGACATCCTTCGCAAGCGCGACAACGGCAGGACGACGGTGGGCGAGTTGCTTGTGGGGACATTCCACTCCAAAGTGCAGGAGCGCGTCATATGGGCGGCGGGTTGCACTCCCGAGGACAGAGCGGCAAACAAGATAGGCGCGCTTGCAAACGTCATCAAAAACTACCGCTTCATCATCGACGGCGTGGGCGACGAGAGCTTGGCGCAGGTGATGTCGGGCGGGCTGAATCCGCGTGAGTTTGACGAAAATATGATGTCGCTCAAATGCAAAAACGCCTATGCGGTGGGCGAGGCTGTGGACATCGACGGCGACAGCGGCGGCTACAATTTGCAGTGGGCGTTTTCAAGCGCGAAGGCGGCGGCGATCTCGATCGCAAAGAATGCGATGTGACGCTCCAAAAACGTTAGAAATTTCATAAAAAGGAGTTTTATATGTTCAAAAAGACGGATAAACAGACTGATTTTGTCAAAATCGAGATGCAAAACGGCGGCGGCATCGTTGTGGAATTGGACGGCGCGCACGCTCCCATCACGGTTGAGAATTTCAAAAAGTTGGTGGGACGGGGATTTTATGACGGACTCATTTTTCACAGGGTCATTTCAGGATTTATGATACAGGGCGGCGATCCCGAAGGCACGGGTATGGGCGGCAGCGGCGAGCGAATCAAGGGCGAGTTTGAAGCAAACGGCGTTGCAAATCCGATATCCCACGTGAGGGGAGTCATTTCGATGGCGCGCAGTCAATTTCCCAACTCAGCGTCCTCGCAATTTTTCATCTGCCATTCGGACGCCAAGTTTTTGGACGGACAATACGCCGCTTTCGGCAAGGTAGTGGAAGGCATAGAGACGGTGGACAAGATCGCCGCCGTGCCGACTTCGAGAAACGACCGTCCGCTCGAGGAGCAGAAGATGGCGGCGGTGTATTTTGTGGAAAAAGTTTAGGAGATGCGCTTTGCAAATCGGGGAGCGGCACGTGCCGCTCCCTTTTTGATGGCGACAATAAAATCGTACGACTGCACGTCTGCGATTTTTTTGAAAAGTTTCCATTTATGGTTTACAAAACTTATTTAATATTATAAAATTATTAGGCTATCCGGGTTTTTCCCCGATTTTTTAGGAGGAAGTTATGGCAAAAAAGGTCACGGTCATTTTGCTGACGCTGATTTTGGTCGCCGTATGTTGCGTTTCGTTTGCGGCTTGCGACGGCAATAACAGCGACAGATTGACCATCGTGTACGTCGGCGATTCCATTGCCGAAGCGCTCATCGGTCCCTCCCCGCTTGCGGAGAGAGACAACTACGGCTATTATGCGGTGGTGGGCAAGATAAACAATTTCAGATATTTCAACCATTCCGTTTCGGGTCACAAGACGTCCACGGGTATGGTGCCGTCCAACGACAAAAACGACATTGGCGGGCTTCTCGGTATGCTCACTCGCAACGACGAGAACGCCGCTCTTATGAAGTCGCATTTGCAACAGGCGGACATCATTCACATTTCCGTTCTCGGCAACAACATTTTGCAATACAACCTCGGCTTGTTGTTCTGGGAGATCGCTCAACCAGATTTCGAAACTAGGTTCCAGGAAGGCGAGGGCGACACGCTTCTCGATTTGCTCTACACGGGCAGCCGCGAAGTCAAAACGAAACCCAACGGCGATGTTGTTTACGATGAAAACGGCAGAGAAGTGTACAAACCCTTCGAAGCCAACGAAATCAACACCCGTCCCTCTCTCGAGAAAGAGGGAGAAGTTGTACAGTTTGACTTTCCTCCGACCTACAAAGACCTCTGCGACGCTATAGCGCGAATAAGGGAACTCAACCCCGACGCGCAAATCATCTTCCAAACGGTCTACAATCCCTTCTTCGACGGCTCGGTGCATCTGCATAAGCCCGTCGTTGAAAAACTTGCGACCGTGAAGGACGAGGAAGGACGCTTCGGTCCTAAGGGCGCATATCTCACGGATATCACTCAATTCAGAAAGATAGCTGATCGTTTGCTCGACATCCTCAACGCCCTTGTATTCAAATATAGAGACTCACATCCCGAAGATAAAAATTTCCACGTTCTCGACATCAATAAGGAGTTTGACGACGTCGTCAACGAGAAGGGCAAGGACGCAAACGGCAACGTGGATCTGAGCGAAAATTGCTACGGCAGGAGGCTCATCTATGAAGATTGGACTCACCCGTCCAATCTCGGACACGCGATCATCGCGTGCGCCACTCAAGAAATGCTTGAGGAAGAACTCCACTTGGCAGATAAAGACGCGCTTGCAAACTACAAGAAATTGCGCGTCGATCAACTCGAAAGGCTGTACACAGGCGTCGAAGGCGTGAAGATCGACGAGATCAAGACCGCGATCAACGCCGCGGAAAATATGAAAGACGCAACGTTTGCGTATTTTGACGGCATATACGGTTATACGCCGATAAATTATTGATAGAGGGGGACGAAGCAATGAACAAGAAAATAGTCAAAATATTACTTTGCGTCACTCTTATCGCCGTGCTGTCGTGCAGCGCGTTGGCGCTTGTCGCCTGCGACGATCAAGCGCATACTTTCAAGAAAGACAGGACTTTCGCGTTTGATTTTTCCTCCACATATTTTATGGGTTTCGAACCCGCGGTCGTCAAAATTGTCGCCGCCGATTTGCTGTTTGACACGGAGGAGACATATCTCACCTTCAAGTCGGACGGCACCGTGCAGGGGCAACTCAAGACGCAAGCGGGGCTTTTCGGCAGGATAGACGATCTGCTTGAACGGCTGGGCGCTTTGGGGATAGATATGACGATGGACGACGTAAACAGTATGATCGCCACGATAGATCTCGCCGAAGGACTTGAGTTTTACGCCGAGCCTATGTTCCCGGGCTTCACGGACAATCTTGTCAAAGGCGACATCGCGGCGTCCTTTGACCTCATCGAGGACACGCTCGGGCTGAATATCGCGGGCTTGGACTTCTCCAAGGGCGAGTTGCACGAAGCGATCGTCGCAATGGGCAATGAGTACAAGCAAAATAAAACGTTGCATCTGCCTTCGAATTTGCTCGATATCATTCCCAAGGACGCACAGCTCGCGCTCACCATCAATTGGCAGTATAGCCTCGAGCATCTCAAGGGCGAGGACGGCAAGGAGTACGACGCGATCTACATCGGCGGTCCCGTCGCGCACAACGCGGAGCAAACGCAACCCTTCGCCATCCTCACGATGAGCGAGAACAGCAAAGGCACTGCCGTGATGCACCTCGTGATCGAGTTTATGAATATAGACCTCGGATTTATCGAAGTGTGACGCAAAGCCGGCTTGCTTTGAATTTGCAAAACGCCCGTATCGCAAATCGCGACGCGGGCGTTTTCGTTTTTGCTTCTTGCGCGGCGTGCGAAGCCGTCAAGCGATCACTTTTGAGACGACGCCGACGCGCAGACGTACGCTTTCAATATAATCGAGGACGCGGGGCAGAGCGGACACTGTGGCGTCCGTCGGATGCATCAGCACAAGGTCTCCCGCCTTCAGATTTTTGATCGCGCGCTCATAGATGACGTTGGCGTCGTGATCTCGCCAATCCACCGTGTCGCGCGTCCACATTATAACCTTGTAGCCGAGCTTGGAGCAGGCGGCGAACATATTGTCGCCGAGGCTTCCCGACGGCGGCGCGAACAGTTTGCTGTTTTTGTATTCGGGAAGGGACTCCAACACATTGTCCGTCAAACGCTCGCACAGGCTTATCTCGTCGACGTTTTGCTTGAGCGTGAGGGCGGCGTGATCGCGATGCAGATAGCCGTGATTGCCGATCTCGAATCCCGCGGCGGCGATCCTGAGCAGTGTGTTAGGATTTTTCGCGACCCAGCTTCCCCCGACGAAGAAAGTTGCGAGATATCCTCTCTCAAGCAGAATATCCGCGATTTTTTGGACGTTGTCGGCGTTTTCGTACACGTTGAACATCAGAGCGACTTTGTCCTCACTTTTACCCTCGTATATGGCTGTGTTGCTGGTGACCGCGGAGCTTTTCAAATCGGGAAGGGACGCGACCGTCACGATCGCGAATGCCGATATCAGCACCGTGACTATGACAAAATTTGCCCAAAATGCGCGGAAATATCTTTCTTTCATGTTATAAATTATGATTGTCGAATGAAAACTATGTGCTATAATATCATCATGCAAAAACTCATCAAATTCAAAAGCGGGCTGAAACTCGCGTACATTTTCAATCCCGCGGTCAGATCCGTGGCGCTCGGCGTATTTGTGGGCGCGGGAGTCATCCGCGAGAGCGCGTCGCTTGCGGGCATTTCGCATTTTATAGAACATATGGTGTTCAAGGGGACGTCCCACAGGACGGGCTTCGACATCGTCAACGAGATCGACAGCCTCGGCGCGCAGATCAACGCCTACACCGCAAAGAGCTACACCTGCTTCCACACCGTCTCTCTCGACGAAAACGTCGAAAAATGCGCGGATATACTTGCGGATCTCTATTTCGATCCCACCTTCGATCCCGTCGAACTCGAAAAGGAGCGCAGAGTGATCGTCGAGGAGATCAACGAGAGCGAGGATACTCCCGACGACGTCTGCCTCGAGAGATTGCTAACGGCGTTTTTCAAAGGCAGTCCTCTCGACAAGCCCATCCTCGGCACAAAAAAGACGTTGGCGGCGATGACGGACGAGACTTTGCACGCCTATCACAGGCAATTTTACATCCCCGAAAATACCGTGATCTCCATCGCGGGAAACATCTCGGAGAGCGCCGCGATAAAACTTGTCGACAGATATTTCGAGAGCAGAATGAGCGCGTCTGACGGCGTGATGGACGATTTGCCCGCCGCCAAGCTCAACAGCGTGCTGACAAGGAAGAAAAAACATATCGAACAGGCGCATCTCGCCTTCGCCTTCCCGTGCTATGGGTACGCGGACGAGCGTATGGTCTCCGCGCAGTTGATGAGCGCCATTTTCGGGATGGAGATGTCCTCGAGGCTCTTTCAGAGCGTACGCGAAAAGTTGGGGCTTTGCTATACGGTGCTGGGATATCCGTCGACATATCGCAACAACGGCGCCTACATCATCTACACCGCCACAAATCCCTCGAGCGTGCGACAGGCGACGGAGGCGATACGTGCGGAGATCGACCTTTTGCTGAGGGATGGAGTGAGCGACAGCGAACTTCAAAAAGGCAAGCAACAGCTCAAAACATCGCTTGTGCTTGGGCAGGAGAGTACGACGTCTATGATGAGAAGTTTCGGCGCGCACTGCATTCAGACGGGCGAATTGTATGATCTCGAGGGACGTATGAGGGCGATCGACGCGGCGACGAAAGAGGATGTCCTAAACGCCGCGAGAGATGTGTTCGACTTTGATTCGGCGGCGGCTTCAATCGTCGCGGAGGACGACTCGGAGGATATCCTCAAAATACTCAAAAATCGCTGAATCAAAAGTTTAAGCTGCAAATTTCCGTACATTAAGTGCGGTTTTTGTTTTTAGGATGTAATACCATTGATTTCTTCACAATCGCATTTTTGCGCGGAGCGAGCAAAAAATTGATTTGAACCGCGCGTTTGAACGCGTGAAAATTTATTGCAAAAATTTCGAAATTCTCAAGCCGTCGGATCGTTTTTAGGCTCCAATAGAGCATATGAAGGGCCTCGTTGATTTTTGGCGTAAAGTTTTTTGGAAATACTTGTATTTGCGAGGCGCTTGTGATATAATATTTGAGCTAATATCAAATATAGCATAATATTATACGTATATGCGCGCTCGCGCAGGCAAAGGAGCTTTCGGGTGACAGACACAAGACAGGCAAAGGCAAACAAAGGCAACAGGATCGCGCTTGGCGTGCTTATCGCCATCGTTTCGCTGTTCTGTTTTTTGTCTGATCTGGGCGCGCTCGGCGGCGTGGGCAGGATGGTCTACGGTTTTCTCGTGGGCTTTTTCGGGCTTGCTTCGTACGCGTATTCTCTGATGGGCGTCATTTTGGGCGTCGCCATCGCTTTCGGGGTGAGGCGCAAGCGCCGCGTCCCATTCATTTTGTATCTTTTCGGACTTTTACTCATAGGCATTTTCGCGCTTCACGTCTACACTTCCAGCGGGCATATAGTCGGCGCAAGTTACGGCGACTATCTGCTTGCCTGTTACAGGAACACCAACACGGCGGGCGGAATGCTTTTCGGCGTCGCCGCGTATCCGCTTATGAAGGTCATCACCAGCGTTGGCGCGCTGTCCGTTGCGTGCGCGGCGTTTTTGATTATGGCGGGCTTGGGGCTTTTGCCGAGCATTC
>CANQZE010000076.1 GCA_947628255.1 uncultured Clostridia bacterium
GGCGGCGGCGAGCTGGTGGAACCGCACGCCTATGAGGAGCCGCAGATACCGTCCGAGCCTCTGCCCGTGAAGAGAGAGGTCACATCGGGCGCGATGTCGGGCGCCGCGATACAGAGCGCGACGGACATCTCACATCTCAACGGCAAGGAGAAGGAGAGCGCCGAGATAGAGGCGAGGATAGAAAACCTGAAAAAGAGCAAGGGGCTTACGCCTCAGCTTACCGACGCCAAAAAACTCAGAGAGGAGAAGGTGAAGGTGTCTTCGCGCAGGGCGATCCCCGAGGAAGGTCCGCACGTCCATCAGCCGACTCTTGAGCAAGTCATCATTCAAGCGGAGACTCCCGTCAAGCCGAAACGACCGTACGTAGCGCCGCCGCTTTCACTGCTCAATCCTCCGACGGAGAAATTGGCTCCAGACGACGACATCGAGGAGAAAAAGGAGAGACTCATCAGTACGCTCGAGGACTTTGACATATCCGGCGAAGTGGAAAGTGTGGACGTCGGTCCCACCTTCACGATGTACAGAGTGAAAGTCACGCTGAAAAAAGGCACGTCCGTCGGCACGATATTGAAATATTCGAAGGATATCGCGATGAAGATGGAGGTGGAAAGCGTGCGTATTTTGGCGCCTATCCCCGGCAAGAACGCCGTAGGTATTGAGGTACCCAACAAGAGACGCCGCGTCGTCAACCTCAGCGAGATCTTGATGTCAAGCACATTTAACACGGCGACCAATCCCGTCACTTTCGGCTTGGGCGTGGACCTGTACGGCGAGAGCCACGTCGCGCAGATAGCAAAATTGCCACATCTGCTTGTCGCGGGCGCGACGGGCGCGGGCAAGAGTTGCGGCATCAACTCGCTCATCGTCAGCTTGCTGTATAAGGCGTCGCCGGACGACGTCCGATTCATCCTTGTCGACCCCAAGAGGGTGGAGCTTTCCGTGTATGCGGGCATTCCGCATCTTTTGATGGACGAGATAATCTGCGACACGGACAAGGCGATCAAAGCGCTCGCTTGGGCGGAACAGGAGATGGAACGCCGCACAAGATATTTTCAGGAAACGGGATATCGGGACATCAACGAGTACAATTCCGACATCGTCAACAGCGGGCTTGAAAAAATGCCGCTCATCGTCATAATCATCGACGAATTTGCGGATCTGATGACCACGGGCAAAAAGGCTGTGGAAGTGTCCGTAGGCAGGATAGCGAGCCTCGCGCGCGCGGTCGGCATACATCTTGTGCTTGCAACGCAACGTCCGTCCGTCGACGTGATCTCGGGAACTATCCGCAACAACATCCCGTCAAGGATCGCGTTCAGAGTCACGGACAGCGGTTCGAGCAGGACGATTCTTGACGCGGTAGGCGCGGAAGATCTGCTCGGAATGGGCGATATGCTGTATATGGAAGCGGGCAAGCCCGATTTCCAACGTATACAGGGCGCGTTCATTTCCAATGCGGAAGTCAAGAAAGTCGTGGAATTTGTCAAATCCAACAACGACGCCTATTTCAACGAGCAGGCAAAGGACGCCATCTTCAACGACAAGCCCGAAAAGAAAGCGGACAACTCTCAAAAGGAGCGCAAATCGCCGCGCAACAGTCCCGATCTGCTCGCCGCGCTCGAGCTTGGCATAGAGCTCAGAGAGACGGACGGCAACTCTTTCAGCACTTCGTACATTCAGCGTAGGCTCGGCTTCGGATATCAGAAGGCGGCAAGGATCGTCGATATGATCAAAGATATGGACTATATCGGCGTCAGCGAGCGCGATCCCAAAAAGACCGTCGTCACAATGACAAGGGAAGAGTTTGAGGAATTCAGATCTTCCATCGAGGACGAGGACGGCGACGAGGAGTGAGCCTGCGGCGATAAAGGATAAAAATGAAAATTGGCGCGATTTCGCTTGGTTGCGATAAAAACAGAGTGGACACGGAAAAACTGCTCGCCAGATTGGCGAGAGAGGGCCACGATATAGTTTCGGACGAGGAGTCCGCCGACGCGCTTATCGTCAACACTTGCGCTTTCATCGAGAGCGCGAAAGAGGAGTCCATCGAGGAGATCCTGAACGCGATAGATTTCAAAAAACGCGCGGAGGGAAGGCGCGTCATCGTGACGGGATGTCTTGCGCAGCGCTATCTCGACGCTCTGAAAACGGAATTCCCGGAAGTTGACGCTTTTCTCGGGGTCGGGGATTACGACAAGATCTGCGAGGCGGTGAAAAGCGTCGCGGCGGGGAAAATATATTGTTGCGCAGAGGGACGCGACGGGTTTTATTCGGAGCGTATGCTCACGACCCCGCGGCATTTCGCCTATCTCAAGATCGCGGACGGGTGCGACAATCGCTGTACATATTGCGCCATCCCCTCCATCAGAGGGAGATATCGTTCCGAAAGGATGGAAGATCTGCTTGAAGAGGCGGGAAAACTCAGCGACGACGGCGTCAAGGAGCTTATTCTCGTCGCGCAGGACGTCACGCGTTACGGCGTCGATTTCGACGGAAAACCGCACCTCATCGAGTTGGTGCGCGAGCTTGAAAAGTTGGATTTCGAGTGGATCAGACTGCTCTATCTTGAGCCTGAGATGGTCTCGGACGAACTCATCGAGTTTGTTGCGACGGAGCCGAAAACGGCAAAATATATGGACATACCTCTTCAGCACGTTTCATCCGGCGTACTCAAGCGTATGAACCGTCGCACGGACGAGGCATACACAAGGGAGCTTGTCAAAAAAGTGCGCGCCGCGGGCATAACTTTGAGGAGTACGTTCATTTGCGGGTTCCCGGGCGAGAGCGAGGAAGATTTCCAACTGCTCAAGCGCTTTATCGAAGAGGGAAACATAGATTATGCGGGCTTCTTCGCCTACTCCAGAGAGGAGAACACTCCCGCCGACAGGTTGGACGGACATCTCCCCGAAAGAGTGAAGCAGAGGCGCGCAAAAGAGCTTGAAAAATTGCAACAGCGCGTGATCGTCAACCGCCACAGAAGTATGGTGGGCAACGTCGTGAAAGCGCTGTATGAGGACATAGATTATCAAAAGCAGATGTTTGTCGGGAGATCTCAATCCGAGGCGCCCGACATAGACTGCAATATATACTTCACATCGGATGACCCGCTCGACGTCGGCAATTTCTACGATGTGCAAATTGTCGAAGCCCGAGGGCTTGACCTAATTGCAAGGACGGTAAAATGAAAATCACTCTCGCCACCAAAATCACAATATCTAGAATGTTGCTCACATTTCCCGCGCTAGCCCTTTACATAGCGGGGCAATTCACTCAGGGCGGAGTCAGAACGGCTTTGCTCAGCGTGGCGTGCGCGCTGTTTTCCATCGCTTGCATCACCGACTTTGTGGACGGTTATGTGGCGCGCAAAACAGACTCCATATCGGTGCTGGGCAGTTATCTCGATCCTATCGCTGACAAGGTGAACATATGCCTTATGATCTTCGCGATCGTCTGCTTCGGAGACGGTCTCGGCAGCGTGTACGCGCAAAACGTCGTCACGGTGGCTGTGCTTGGCGGAGTCATATTCGTGAGAGAGTTGCTTGTCGGGATGCTTCGCGCGATCGCCGCGACAAAGGGCAAGGTTATCGCCGCGGATATTTTCGGCAAGATAAAAACCATCTTTCTCAATGTGGGCACGATCGTTCTCATCGTCGCGGGGACTTTGGACGTGTTCGCGTGGATAGGCACGTTGCTCTTCTACATCGGCGCCGTCATAACCGTGGTGAGCGGCGTGCATTATTTCTGCAAGAACAGGGGCATCCTCAAAGATCCCGACGTGCCAAGCGAGTCCGAGAAGGCGCACAGCGCGGAGGACGTCTCAGAGGACCGCGAAACGGAGCCTCAAAGGAGCGACGAGCAATGATACAGCGGGAAACTGTCAAACTTTGCGGACTCGGCGCAGATGAAGTCAAACGCCGTCTCGCTCCGTTCCGCGACAAGGGGCTGGATTTCGAGATCTCCGAGGATTGCCTCGACGTCACGCTCACCGTCAGTTCTACGCTCCCGAAAAAGGACTTCGACCCTCTCAAAAGTTGGATATATCGCTCATTCGAAACGGAGGTGTACAGCGCGTTCGGGCAGGGGCTTGCGGAGACGGCGGCAGCGCTTCTCAAACGCAACGGGCGTATGCTCGGCGTTGCGGAGAGCTTGACCTGCGGGCTTGTGTGTTCGATGTTGGCGGAAGTCCCCGGGATAAGCAACAACTTTTTCGAGGGCATAGTGTGCTACAACAAGCAGTCCAAGAGCGAGAGATTGGGCGTCAAAGCCACAACGCTGTCCAACTACGGCGCGATCAGCGAGCAGACTGCGGCGGAAATGGTGCGAGGGCTGTGCATTGCGCCCGTTGACATAGGGCTGTCCACAACGGGGCTTGCGGGTCCCGACGGCGACGAGGGCAAACCTGTCGGGCTTGTGTACATCGGAGTCGGTGCTGGCGATTTCATCCGCGTGTTCGAAAGGCGGCTCAGCGGCACGCGAAACGAGATAAGACGTCAGACGGCAAATCTTGCGCTATATTATCTCATAAAGTATCTGCGCGGCGAAGTATTTACACTATGATGTACCGTTTTCAGTGCATAAGATGACGTATAATATAATTGAAAACAAAACCCTGCAAGAGGGATAAGGAGTATAAAATGGCAGATAAGATCCAAAAACCGAAGTCCAGACAAGAGAGTCTTCAGGACGCTCTCGACAAGATAGAAAAGCAATTTGGCAAAGGCTCGATTATGCGCCTCGGAGACGACAATGTGCAACCAGTCGAGGCGATCTCCACGGGATGCCTTACGCTTGACATAGCGCTCGGCATAGGCGGCATTCCGAAGGGCAGGATCATAGAGATCTACGGCCCCGAATCTTCGGGCAAGACCACTGTCGCGTTGCACTGCGTTGCGGAAGTGCAGAAGGCGGGCGGCACGGCGGCGTTTATCGACGCGGAACACGCGATCGACCCCGTGTACGCGCAAAATCTCGGAGTGAGGCTTGAGGATCTTTACATATCTCAGCCCGACGACGGCGAGCAAGCTCTCGACATATGCGAGACGCTTGTGAGAAGCGGCGCGGTGGACATCATCGTTGTGGACTCCGTTGCGGCGCTCACTCCGCGCGCCGAGATAGACGGCGATATGGGAGACAGCCACGTCGGACTTCAAGCGAGATTGATGTCGCAGGCGCTCCGCAAGTTGACGGCGGTCTCATCAAAGAGCAAATGCACGATCATTTTCATCAACCAACTGCGCGAAAAAGTTGGCGTGATGTACGGCAATCCCGAGACGACGACGGGCGGCAAAGCGTTGAAATTTTACGCTTCCGTTCGTATAGATATCCGAAAAAAGGATTCCGTCAAGGACGGCGCGGACATCATCGGCAATCACGTTGCGGCGAAGATAGTCAAAAACAAAGTCGCGCCTCCCTTCAAAGTCGCGGAGTTTGACATAATGTACGGCAAGGGCATTTCCAACACGGCTTGCGTGCTGGATCTCGCGGTCGAAGCGGGCGTCGTGCAGAAGGGCGGCAGTTGGTTCAGCTACAACGACGAGAAGATCGGCCAAGGCAGGGACAAGACAGTCGCTTTCCTCGAGGCAAATCCCGAGATCTTCGCCGAGATCGACGCCAAAGTCAGAGCGAAATATTCAATAAGTTCACGCGCTCCCGAGGCGGCAGAGGAGGACGAGGACTGAACCTTGACCTTTGTAAACAGTCAAAAGAGAAGCTCACAGCCGTGGGCTTCTTCTTTTATCGCCGAATAGTGGTATGAAAATCATAGAGGTATTAAAATCTCAATGAGATTTTTGAGTGCGTCAAAACGCTCAGATCCATATGAAATTCAAGAGCGCTGCAAAAGTTTTGAAAACGGTATGCAATATGATTTTTGTGAACATTCTATGCGAATAGAATATGCATTTTCCCAAAAACGGCAGACTATTTGTCTTGAGTTTCGCGGGCGTAGGCTTCGGTGTAGACAAGATTCGCGATGTGGATGGGTTTGAAAAGTTTGCGGTGGATGTAGAGGATGTACGCGACGGTGACGATCAGCACGCAGGCTTCGGAGATGGGCAGGGCGAGCATAACGCCGTCCAGTCCCAAGCCGAGCGGCAACGTGTAGACGAGCAATACGGAGACCGCAAAACTTCTGAGGACGGAGATAAACATCGCCATACGCGATCGGGATATTGATTGAAGATAGTACACGCCAAGCACGTTGAAGCCCATCACGACGTACCACAGTGAAAACAGCCTCGTCATTCGCGGAGTCGCGGCGACGACCTCGGGAGTGGTGGTCATAAACAAGTTTATCAAGCCGTTTGGCGCCGCCTCGCAGATTGCGGTGAACGCGACGGCAAGCACGGATGTGGAGACGAGTCCCATCGACAGCGTTTTGCGTATGCGATCAGGCTGTCTCGCGCCGTAATTGGCGGACGAAAGCGGTTGCACGGCAAGGC
>CANQZE010000077.1 GCA_947628255.1 uncultured Clostridia bacterium
TCCAATCCTCATCGGGATTTGATATCCGATTTTTGCGCATATTCGCACGTTGTTGCCTCGGACAAGGGAATCCTTCGACGCCTCGCCCCCAAAATTTCGGACAAGCCTCAATTTTCGGGGACCCCGTATCGCTCAGGATGACACCGCAGATGATATCGGTTGTCGGATGGGGCGATTTGCAAGCAAAAGGGCGCTTTTGCGCACAGTTTGGGAAAAAGTCACTGAACAGAGGGTTTTATAACTGTTCGTATTGGAAATTTTTTGCGACAAGATGAGATTTTCGGCAAAAATCGGACAAATTTTTCAATGCGTTCATAGGCATTCTTTGAGAGTGGGATCGTAAACTCCCCCGCCCTATTTCGTTTGGAAGATTTTCAAGCGCGGACGACGATAAATTTTGCAAACGAACTTTACTTTGCGCTTAACGACGCGAAAAAAATTTTGGATGAAACAATTTAGTATCGGGAAAATGCGGCGCATAATTTTTTGATTTTATATTGATTATTTTTTATCGATATTATATAATAGATAATCATTGAATCGAATTCCCGTATGCGTGCGAAAGCGCGCGAAGGACGAACAGGAGGAAATTATGAGAACAAAATTCACAAAGCAGATCTCGCTTGTGATGGCGGTGGCCTTGGCAGTTTTGCTGTTTGCGGGCGCTGGCTGGGCGGCAAGCGGCGTTGCGTACGCGCAAGAGACTCCGGACGCGTCGCTGACGTTTGTGCAGATGAGCGATATACACTACTTCCCGCTCAAGTATTGCTATCAGGACGTCAACAACGAGAACTATGAGACAAGCGAGTTTTACCACTCCACCACGGGCGACACCAAACTTGTGCTTGAGAGCGGCGTGATACTCAACAACGCCGTGACTCAGATCATAAAAAAGGTCAAAGAGGACGCCCAAAAAGGTACCGCTCCGATGTACTTCCTCGCGACGGGCGACCTGTGCAAGAACGGCGAGCGCGAGGCTCTCATCGACGTTGCAAATGCGCTGCGCTATATGCAAAACGAAATCCGCAAGGAAAATGGCTATGAAAACTTTCAGGTGCTTGCGCAAGTCGGCAACCACGATCTGTACAACACCGACGCCGCGCTTTACTCCGAAACCGACGGCAAGGAGTTGATCGCAGACACCGTGACCGCCGCGCAATTCGCGCTCATTTTTGCGGGACTCGGATTCCCCAACGCCAATATCGGCGGCACAGACGGCGCATTTGACCTCACGACATATCTGCCCGCGGAGTATTGGTACTCGGAATATGTGAGCGAATATCAATATTCTCCTCTTGCTCAAAACATCACTGTCAACTACTACTCGCAGGCGCTCAGAGACGTTGTCGGCGCAAGCACGAGCGAGCAAAAATTGCAAAACTATTTCAAGATCGGCGACGGGATCAATCAACTGTCCTACACAGTCGAGATAAATAGCGGCAAATACAGCGATTACGGTTTCATCATTCTCGACTCCGCCGACCGCGAGGCGACCGACGAAGGCAAGCCTGTGCGCGTCAGCGAAGAGGAATATACCTACCTTAAGGATGTCAAGCAAGAAAAGCAGACTTATTTTGCAGGCACCGAGGATGGCAGCATAGACTTTGACTCGCCTATCGATTCCGAAGAGGCGGAAAGGCTCTTCAGTCAAAACAAAGCCGTGTATCGCGCGACAAAATATGCGCATATCACGGGCGGCAGACTCACGGAAGGTTTGCTGAACTGGGCGCAGGATTTTGCGGAAAAACAACATAAAAAAGCGACAAAAGGCAAAGAAAAGACGCTGTTTGCGGCGTTCCATCACAACCTTCTGCCCCACTTCGATTCAGAGGACGACATTTTGAAGGACTTCACTCTGTACAACTGGGAGTACGCCGCGAAGCGCTTCCTCGATATGGGCGTGAGATACGTATTCACAGGGCATCAGCACTCCTCCGACATCGCCTCCTACACAGACGTTGAAGGCAGAACGATCTATGACACCGAGACAGGCTCTATGGTCAGTTATGAGTCGCCGCGCAGATACGTCACCGTGTCGCGCTATATCGACGCAAACAACTCCCTCAGCGAGAGCATGACTTCCTCCATCTTTGCGACGGACAGTATGAAGAAGATCGCAAGCTCCCACATCGATCAAAACAACATGTGGGATCAAAAATCTTATGAGCAAGCGCTCAAAGTATACAATGCCGCCCCCACGCCCGAAAATTGGCAGGCTGTGATAGACTCTAATCCCAACTTTCTCGCGTACATAGTCGCGCACGACAGGCTTTCCACGCGCAACTACAACGAGTACATCGGCGAAGAGATATACACTCAACTTGTGGACAGAGTTCTCAACCACTTCCTCACCGAGGACACGGTGGACGGGCTGCTTGACACGGTGGACAACTTGCTCGCAAATCTTGATCTCGGCTCTATCGGAAGCGCCATAAACACCGTGACAGGATTCAGTTTCGGCGAATCGGGCACTATCAGAGGCATTGCCAAATATCTCCTCAATGATATCGTCAACAACCTTTACGCGGACGGCAACTATCCCTACAACGGCAAAACCTACAATGGCATAGTTCCCTATCTGCGCGCAATCATCGACGACCTTGTCAATATGGAGTTCGGCGACAGTTCTCTCGCTCCGGAAGATGGAAAGAACCCCGCAAACAGTGGCAAAATGACGCTCAAGGAGATGGCGGGCTTCATAATGATGGCGCACGCCACGGGAACCGAAGTCAAACTTGCGACTACGGACGAGGAGCTTAAGGCGGAATATAAAGCTATCGACGCCGCGGACTTCAAAGATCTTGACGCTTCCGTCGGCGAATTCGCATTCAAAAACCCCATCGACAAAACATATCGCAAGCGTATGACAGCCGCCCTCAAGGACGCGCACGAACAACTTATAAGCGGCAAATTTGCGGGCGATCTGCTCGACGCACTGCTCGATCCTCTCTACAAAAACGAGGATTCCCTGCTCAAGACCCTTCTCACAAAGCATTACGACATCCAAAAAGTGCGCGACGCGGGATACATCACGCCACAACAATGCGAAAACATAATCACACGTATGAAGGATAAGTTCCCCAAAAATTGGAAGGATATTACAACTTTGCTCGGAGTCGAAGTCGAAAGCGGCGCGACGGTTTCCGCGATCGATATGACGGATTTCACCTTCGAAGGGATCATCAATATGCTGTTGCCCGTCGCAAAACCCATCGTCGCGAATATGATCGGCTTCAACTTGAGCGGAGAAAATCTGTTTGAGATTATCGACAACGCGCTTGCGGGCTACGTCACGGACAGCTTCCTCGTTGGGCTGGGCGGCATTGCGGACGAGATCGTCGTCTCCTACGCGACGGATTCCTTCCCGGACATCCAAGATATGAAAAACGCGTCAATGCCTTTCCTCGTGCAACCCTACAAGGGATACACCGAGGGCAGGACGTACGACAGCACAAAGGTCACCCCGTCCACGGTCGGCGCCGCTTTCAACGCCGCCACACAGGAAAACGGCAGAGTTCCCTCTCGCTTGACCGCCAATTTCGACACGGCGGACAGCACGGGCAGCTACACCTTCAAGTTCTACACGGACGAGGAAATTTACGCAAACTTCAAATATAAGACGACAGAGAACGGCGATTGGATCTCCCTCGCCACGTCCAAAGCGAAAGCAAAGGCGGACGCCGATTATTTCGATTCCTCCGTTGAGGCGACAAAGGACGGGATCACCGTCAAGATGCTCACGCAGACCCGTCCCGCCTACGTGCCTCTCATCGACCTCGGACTCGCCTGCCTCACTCACGGCGAGATCGTCAATGAGATCGGCGACGACGAGATCCCCATCCTCTACGGCAAAAACGAAAACGATGACGGCTATTGGCGTGACAGCGCCGCTTCAAACAGCGTCATCTACAAGAACGTCACGACTGTCACGGTGAGCGGTCTCAAACCGAACACAACATACTTCTATGACATCGAGGGCGTATATGTCGCGGGCGACGACAAAGAGAGCAAATTCTCCCTCGTCGAGAACGCGGGCAAAGAGTTCTACACCTTCACCACCGCGGCGGACGAGACTGTCACCGATTTCGAATTCCTGACGATCGCCGACATCCAAGGGATGATCCAAAGTATGTACGACGACAGCCACAAAGCGGTCGAGGCTCTGCTCAAAGACAGCCGCACGAAGAATTTCGACTTCCTGCTCAACGCGGGCGATATGGTCGACAACGGCAAAAACTTCAGACAATGGGGTATGGCGCTCAACACTTATGAGGATCTGTTTGCAAGCACGTCGCAATTCTTCACGGCGGGCAACCACGAGGACGGCAAAAACGCTTTCGCAACCTATTTCAACTACACCCTGCCCACCGACGAGCAAGGCAAACAGTTGCAAAAGGATATCACGGACGGAGCGTTTTACTCCTTCGATTACGGCAATTCGCACTTCACGATCCTCAACACGAACGACGCTTCGGGAACAGGTCTTGGCAAGGAGCAGCTGAGTTGGCTGAAGGACGACCTCAAAGCGGCGCAGGACAAGCAATGGAGATTTGTTTTGATGCACAAGAGCCTGTTCAGCGGCGGATCTCACTCCTATGACGGCGAGGTCGTCGCGATGCGCGAACAGCTTGTCCCCATCTTCAAAGAGAACAACGTCAACATTGTGTTCGCAGGTCACGATCACACCTACACCACCACAAAACTCATCAAAGAGGACGGCACAGTCGTCGACAAACCGAGTCTGAACGGCACGCGCTACTGCGGAGACGGCGTTATGTACGTCACGCTGGGTACGCTCGGCACAAAGTTCTACACATACGGCGAGAACAAAAACGTCACGCCCAAGTTCGACAAGAAGAACAGCGTCCTGCGCACCCTCACTTCGCAGACCTTCGGCAAAGTCACGGTCAGCGCGGACGAGATCGTGTTCACGGGCTATATCTACAACCCCGAGACGGACAAGATCGAAGTCATCGGCAAGCCTATGGCTCTCACCACGGAGTCCGTCATCGAGGCGTCCACCGTATACACGATCATAGGCGTGTTTGCGGGAGTGATCGTGATTGTTGCGGTCGCGCTCATCATCATCGCTCTCAAAAAGAAAAAGTCCCAAAAACCCGCCGACGGATCAACTCCGACATCGGGTGAGACGAGCGATGGAATCGAGGAGCTGACGTCCGCGGACGAGCAACCCGTCCAAGCCGAAGCGCCGGCGCTCACGCCGATCGAGGAAGCTCCTTTGCAGGAGATCGAGACTCTCGAACCCGTCGAGGGCGGACCCTCCCCCGAAGCGAAGAGCGAAGAGTGAGCTTTGCAAAACTATCCAACCAAAAAGCGAGGCAATTTTGCCTCGCTTTTTGAATATCTTTCCGAAAATCTTCGCGATATTGCCAAGAACTTGAAAAGTCAAATGCGCGCGTTGAGGCGTCTCATAACCTCGTCCGCCATTAGCGGATTGTCAGTCATAACCGTATCCGCCCCGTTTTTGACAAGTTTTTCGACCACATCAGCGTCGTTGATCGTCCAATATTGCACCGCGACGCCCAAGCTGTGCGCATAATCCACAAAAGCCGCTGTGGAAAAATCGAAAAAGCCGTTCAACCCCACGGGGATTTGCAACACGTCATACCCGAGCTTGTCGGGATTTTGATCGACGCCCCACAGGAATGCGTAATAGAAATTCAGCACTTCGAGAATGCCGGCGCTGCGCTTCACCTTGCCCTTGAATTCGTCGTCGATGTATTTTGTGATGTCTCCGTTGAAGGTGCCGACAATGACGCGGTCCGTGATGCCGAACTCTTCCATCGCGTCATACAGCTTGTTCATAGCCGTCTTGCCGACTTTGCCCTTGTCTTTGATCTCGATGACATAGTTGAGATCGCCGTCGGGACGCGCGCCCTCGAGATATTCCAACACGTTGTTGAGCGTCAAAATGCCGACGTTTGCCGCCTTGATCTCCTCTTTGGTTTTCAAATCGCGATACGGCGTTGTGACGACTTCCTTGCCATTGACGGTCTCCTTGCGCTCGAAATTGTAGCCGAAATTGAGCTCTTCAAGTTGAGCAAGCGTAAGATCCTGCACAGTCGTACCCTTGCCGTACTTCTCAACCCCGTTTGACGTGCGATCGATCTCGTGATCGTGCATAAGCACAAGCTGTTCGTCCTTGGTGAGGTGCAGATCGAATTCTACGATATCGACCTTGTACTCGCTCTCCAT
>CANQZE010000078.1 GCA_947628255.1 uncultured Clostridia bacterium
ATTTGATTGATCTTGTTGAGGCGATCAATTCTTGTGCGGATGGTCTCGAAGTTGGTGAGAGTGCCGCCCAGCCATCTTTGATTGATGTAGAACATATCGCAACGCTCAGCCTGTTGCTTGATGGCCTCCTGAGCTTGCTTTTTGGTGCCGACAAAGAGGATGGATTTGCCCTCTGCCGCGACGCTCTTCACAAACTCGTATGCGGCTTCGACGTGATCGACCGAGATCTGCAGATCGATGATGTGAATGTCGTTGCGCGTGGCATAGATGTACTTTGCCATTTTGGGGTTCCAGCGCTTTGTCTGATGACCGAAGTGAACGCCTGCCTCGAGCAGGGCTTTCATTGTTGTTACTGCCATTTGGTAGCCTCCATAGATTTGTTTTTACCTCCCACAGCTTCGTCGCTCGGGATACCCTGTCGGGAACAGCCTTCGCTCTGCCGCGGTGTTTGGTCTATGAGATTATATAATATACAAATAAATTTTGCAAACAAATTTTGCATTATTTTATATTTTTTTATAAAAATCAAATAAGCGGATACATAAACATTTTTGAGAACGAAGCAATATTAAAAAATGCACAGTCAGACTCCGCAACATGCACCAAAACCGTAAAGTTGCGTATTTGGAATAAAATTGCTGAATTGTTGTTTGCAACGCAAATATATTTCAATCGTTCTCAAGTCCGACAAGATAATCGGTCGATACGTCGAAAACCGATGCAATAGCGACAAGATTGGAAAGCGTCGGTTCGCATTTGCCGAGTTCCCAAAGACTGATAATGGATTTTCCAACCCCCAATTTCTTTGCGAGCTGCACCTGCCCCAATCCTCTCTCGAGTCTTAAAGATTTCAGCCTTTCGGGAAACACGTTCTTCATATATATTATTTTCCCATAAAAATGGGAAAAAATCTTGACTTCCCAGTATAATGGGAATATAATTGTCAAAAACAGTCTTGCGGGGACAAAATGAGCAAAATTTCGACAAAACAGTATATAAAATCACATAAAATAGGTTTTATTGGCGGTCTTGTCGTCACGCTCGCGCCCGTGCTGGCGTTTTTTGTCACTTGGAAGTTGCACTTCAAAATATTATATGAGTCGTCTGCTGTGCTGTCTGTCTCTCTTGCAATATTCGCAAGTGTGCCACTTGTTTTGTATGCTACGAACATATTGTTTGTCAAAAACAAAAAATTGTATACTGCGGCGATAATCGGCGGGATATTATACGCAGTCTCATTTATATTTTTGTTAGCATATGCGATGAGCAAACTTTTCTATATTATCTATGAGGCGGCGCCCTACCTTGTTTTAGCGTTTTTTATCGCGGCGGTGCTTATATTGATATTTCTGCCAAAATTCAAACACACAAATGCCGTGCGGATAGCATTTGCGGCGGTGATAGGCGTCGTATTTTTGTTTGTGACTATATTTGGGGTATTCGATCTAAAACCCCTGTATTTCAACTCCGGCGCGGCGGTGTTTGCCGTTGAGGACGAATATCAGATCGCCTTCAGCACATCCAAAAATACCGTCGGTTGCGTGCAGATAGGCGACAGAATTTTTTACGACAGCGTCGGCGGCTCAAAAAGGGTGTCCACCGTCCACAAAATCAGCGTCCCGCGAGATCTGCTCGACAGCGCAAAAAGCTATACGGTGTCCTGTCGCTCCGTCATACGCAACCGCGCGTATCTCGCCTCGTCGGGCGGAGAGATCGAAAAGTCATACTCATTCCGTCCCGTAAACGCCGACGACGGCATATCAATATTCAATTTCAGCGACAATCATCTTTTGAGGAGCGGCGTGCAACGCACGGCGCGCTATTTTGGCGACGACCTTGACTTGATAGTAGCAAACGGAGACCTTTTCAACGACGTTTCGGACGAATTTCAAGTTACCCTCGTCTACAAACTGCTCGGCTCGATATCAAACGGGAGCGTCCCAATAATTATGACGCGAGGCAACCACGAGTGCGTCGGCTCGAAACTGACCTCGCTCCCGTCGTATATCGCGTCGAACGGCGACAAATTTTACTATACGGTGCGTTTTGGAAACGTACTCTTTTATGTGCTGGATCTTGCGAACGATATGAGCGACCTTAGCGTCGTCATCCGCACCACCGCCGACTTCGACAGCTATCGCGACGCGGAGATAGAATGGATGAAAGCTCAGCCCGACTTTGCCTCCCGCGCCGACGACGGCATAGACCGCATAGTGGCTTTGTGCCATATGCCCTACGTCTTGAGCGAAGGAAAAAGCTATGAAGAACACGCTGTGCAACTTGCAAGAGAATGCGAGCGCATAGGCGTGCAACTGTTGATAAGCGGCCACCGACATATGACTTACGTCGCAAAAGACGACAAAACCTCTTGCCCCTACATTATCGGCGGCAAAAGGAGCGATTCTCTTGACGTCAACGAGACCATCTTTGCTTCCGCTTACACAGGCACGGCTATAGAGATCAAGGACGACGGCATATATATGTCTTTTGTCAACTCAAAGTGCGAGACGCTTTTCAGTCAAAAAGTTGTGTGAGATCATTTGATTTTGCAATTTGTCCATATCGTTTTACATTCGTATGAAACGGCGATATGAAAACAACGGCGATAAGCCGTTGTTTTGCAATCATTCGGAAATTTTGTGCCTTTTCAGTCCTCGTCGTGATGGTGGCACTCGTCGCAGTCACAGTCGTCGTGGTGGCAATCTTCGCAGTCGCAACCGCAATCGTTCGCTTCGAGTTCCTTGATAAACTCGTCGAAAACTTTCTGGAGTTCCTCTTCGCTCTCGATGGGCTTAAAAGTGGATTCTCCCGTTTTGTCCGTGACGATCTCATAAATCAAAACTTCGTCCTCGCCGATGTCGGGGAGAGGCTGAACGGGTTGCATAACGATGTACCACTTCTTGTCGACGTCGAGTGTGGCGAGGTGATAGAACTCCTCGTCCTTGTCGGTCTCGTAGTTGTGCAGAGTGATTATATCCTCGTCTTCTTGCTCATTGATGTCGTCCTCAAAAAAATCTGCCATAATATACTCCTTTTGGCGCTTGGCGCCGATATGCTAGCAATATCTTACCACAAATCGCGAAAAAATCAAGTCCAATTTGATTTATGCGGCAAATCGGACGATTTTTATGCGATTTTCACATCTTTCTGTCGAGATAGGATTGCAAAATTATTGCCGCGGCGACTTTGTCTATGACCTGCTTGCGCTTTTCCCTGCGCATATCCGCCTCGAGAAGCACGCGCTCCGCCGAGACCGTGGTCAATCTCTCGTCCTGATATATGACAGACAGACCGCTTGCCTCAGCAAGCATATCCCCGAATTGCCGCGTGACTTCCGCGCGCGGCCCCTCGCTCCCGTCCATATTCTTCGGCAAACCCAAAACGAATGCATCGGCGTCCTCTTTTTTTGCGTATTCGCAAAAATACGCGATGTCCGCAGCTATATCGTCCTTTTTGCGCACGTACGTCTCGCGCGGGTTTGCCGTGAGACCCATAAGGTCGCTCACGGCAACGCCGATCCTCACATCTCCGACGTCCAATCCTATTTTGTGTTTTATCATTCTTACACCTCAAATTTCGACATTCTAAACGTTTATTTCATCAATCCGCCGCGCGGAGGAACATAACCCGACAAATTTCTGCGAAGAGCCTTTTTGCGCACGATATATTTTCTCTCGCCGAAGTTTTCAAGATGCTTTGCGGCAAGGTTGAGCGCCACATAAAGCCCTATGCCCATAAACGCCGCGGACAGCGCCCCGCACACGCTCCAGAATATCACGTATATGAGCGTCTCGCTCAATCCAATACCTATTCCGATTCCTCCGATCACTATTCCCACTATCAGCCCGATGACAGGCACCACCATACACGCAAGCGCGATCAACAAACGATTTAACCCTCCCGCGGATTGTTGAAGTTCCTGTCTCGTCGCCCAATTGGCGTTGCCGAATCGCGCGTCCGCATAGATGTTGAGCCCTATTCCGCCCACGATGCACATCTCGCTGCATATCAAAAACATCAGCGCGTTGACAAAATGCGTGCGATACAGCGCAAGCACCACAATAAAATCTATGACGTCTAAGATAGTGCTTGTAATAAGTGCAAATATCAGCTTAGCGCGCACGTTTAGAGTCGCGGGTATTGGCAACGAGCGGTTGAGATAGAAAGCCTTTCCCTCTCGCGAGAACGCCTGCACCGAGAGCATATTCGCCCCGCCGAGATAAAGCGACGTAAACATAAACGCAAGCGACAAGCCCAGCATCTGCGCCATCAAAGCCATATCCACGCCGTCCGTAGAAGGCTCACTCGCCACTGTCTTAACTACCGAGAAGTACATTATCAAAAGGAAAATGGGAGCGAGCAACTGGTTTGCGAAACAGGACATCGCCATCTGCGGATTGCGTATAATGCTCAAAAAGTCGCGCTTTATGAGCGCGGCGATGAGACCGCTCTGTCTATAGGATATCTCGGCGTGATGACTCTTATCCCCGCCCGACTCCAGACTGCGCTGGGCGATACGCCTGTAAAACAGCGCTGACAACAGCGTCGTGAGCGCGACAAGTCCCAGCGTTATAGCCGCAGATATGCCGAAATTTGCCCATCCGTTTATGCCCAGAGCGCACTCTACCGCCACTTTTGAGGGGTAGAATATCTTCCCGAACGTGATAAGTCCGGACGCTAATCCCGCAAACGCCGCCGCGTCGTCGACCTCTTCGCCGCCTCCCGCCCCCGCCGAGCCGTTCAACAAAAAGACCGTCACAATATATGCGGCAAACAGCGCGACATAGATGAGAATGGACAATATCGATTTGAGGACCGTATGCCCCTTGAGATAGGAGCCGATATAGTTCACGGGAAGCGAAAACAGCGTGATAACCGCAAGTGGCAATATCGGCGCGATGAGCGCGACGACAAATATCAGCGCGAAAAATACGTAAAACATCTCTCTTCCGAGCGCGGCATACGTTATAGACGAAGTGAGAGCGAGCGGCAGGATGAAAAGCGAGGAAATTTTGAGCAATTGGATGTAGCTGAGCGCAAATTTCGCCATAAACACCGACACGGGTCTGAGCGGCAACGAGTTCAAAAACGCCCTGTCGTTCCCCGAATACAGCGTGTTTATAACGCCGTACAGCCCGAAAAGCAGCGCGGCGATCTGTCCTGTACCCACAATCGCCGTGATAAGCAAGGAAAGATCGGCGATATTTTTAATATTTGAATACACCAACATCCCCAGCATCACGCAAAATATAAATATAAGCGGCACGGAAATCAAAAACAGCACGACCTTTTGGGATATTTTCCGCTTGCCGCTTGCGTCTACTTTGCGCACGTTGGCGCTTTTGTACAAAATGTTAAATACGAGAAGAAAGTCCCTCATAGCTCACTCCTCGTCGCATTTATCATTGTGAAAATCTTCAAAGTATTCCGATTTATCTTGATTTTCGGAATACTTTTCCGCATTTGCAGGCTCAGTCTGAGTTTGATTTCCCGCAATTTCTGAATTTGACTCTTTGGCGTCCGCCGCTCTTTCTTCCGTAGCCGCCGCGTCGCTCAAGCTCGCTTCTCCGCTGAACAATTTGTCGGAAAACTCGTCGTCGGTGAGTTTGAGGAAGAGTTCCTCAAGCGATTTGTCGACGTTGCGCTCCTTCAGTTCATCCATAGTGCAAACAGTGATGAGATGTCCGTCGTCGATGATCCCCACCCTGTCGCACACCTTCTCGACAACCTCAAGCACGTGCGAGCTGAAAAACACGCAATTGCCCTTGTCGGCGTGTTCGCGCATAAGTTGTTTGAGGTTGTATGCGGATCTCGGATCGAGACCGGTCATCGGCTCGTCGAGGATCCAGACTTTTGGTTCGTGGATGAGAGCGCCGATGATGTTGAGTTTTTGCTTCATTCCGTGCGAGTATGTGGAGATCTGCTTTTTGACAGATTCCTCAAGCGAGAACATTTCGACGAGTTTTTTGAGGCGCTGTTCCCTCTCCGCGGAGCTGACGTTGAACACGTCGGCGATGAAATTGATATATTCGACGCCCGTCAACCCCTCGTACAGCGCGTGATCGTCGCTGACATAACCTATGTTTTTCTTTGCGGCGATGGGATCGTCGCGCATACTTTTGCCGTCTATAAAGACGTCGCCCTCGGTCATCGAGATGCTCCCCGAGACGCATTTGA
>CANQZE010000079.1 GCA_947628255.1 uncultured Clostridia bacterium
TTTGTCATTTTTTTCACTCCTTTTGCAAGTCGCCCCTCACGCGGGGGCGTGGATTGAAATTTGTTTATCATTATTGCAAGGAAAATTCCTTGGACTAGCCTCTATATCAGGCGTAGAGGATGCGATCTCTCATTGACAAACTGTTATGATGCGTACAGCGGACATATATCTGCGCCACCGGAATCTCTTTGCAAACAATTGTAGGAGACAACTCTGACAATAGAAATGGTTTGTACTCAACAACGAAGCCGTTTTTCTTGATCTGCAAAAGGGTATGCCAAATCATTCCATTGCCAAGCGAAGGATGATATAGAATCGCAAAGTGCGCAAAAGCTGTGAGCATTTTCAGAAGCGACAAAAACTTGCGCGAGGCTGTTATTGTTTGGTGAGCTTACTCACGAAAAACATAATGCAATCCACGTATTTATGAATGTATCTGTACAGCGTGCGCTCGGCGCAATACTCTCCGATCGCCAAGCCGTCCACGGATTTTCTGCTTATGCGTTCCTCAAAGACGCTCTTGATGTATCTCACGTGCGTTGTGTTTTCAAGCGCGTCATACACTTCAAAATAGTTCAGCGTGCGGCCGTATGCTTCAAGAATAACCTCGTCTCCAATTTCCATCCGCCTGATTATATCCTTTGCCTCATCGCTGTAGCTGTGTTCCGCCATAGTCCAGTCACACTCCTTTTTGGGATTTGGTATTTTGTGATTTTATAATACAACAAAAACTTGCGAAATTTTTGCCAAAATTTGGCAAAAATCTCCATAAAGCATATGATATACTCCAATTTTGGGTAATGCCGTCAAATTTTGCATATAAATACACACGATTGTTTGAAGAATATAATGTCTTTCCAAAACAGAGCGAAGCGTCAGCCACGGCACGGGGTTCGCACAGCAAAGCTGTGCTTTGATTTGCTTTGCAAATCAAAAAATCCCACCGATTCCAAACAAAAAGCACCTCATCGGTGCTTTTTGGCGGAAACGGTGGGATTCGAACCCACGTGACCTTATTCAGGTCAACCGCATTTCGAGTGCGGCTCGTTACGACCACTTCGATACGTTTCCACAAAGTATAGGCGTTATTGCTTTTCGAAGGGGGCGGGCGAGACGCCGTGCGTCTTGACTGTCGACCACTTCGATACGTTTCCGTAAGATTTGCTTTGATATTATAATATAAGCCGAAGGATTTTGCAAGCGGAAACGCGCTAATCGCTAAATTTGTCCGATTGCGGATCGAGCGTTGCGGCGAGCGATATGCCCTTTTGCTTGATCATATCCCCCAAGTTGACGCGCACGTCCTCGATATGGCGTCTGCTTTGCTCCCGCTCGCGGATGAATCTTTGGTTGAGTTCTTCAAAATCCGCATTGCGCAAAGAACACATTTTTTTGACGACGCGCAACGTGAGGAGCGCGTCATCCACGCTGCAATGCAAGGCGATATCATCCGTGGAGAGCGAAAGCGCTTCCGCTGTTTTTTCAAGCGAAGCGCGCTTGCCGTCGCCGAAAAGCACCGCATAGATGATCTGGCTGTCCGCATATTCGAAATTTATACGCTTGAGACCGTATCTGTCGCAGGCTACGGCGAGATAGTTGACGTCGTCGTGAGTGGAAAAACCGATGACCTTCCTGTCCTTTGCCTCGAGAATGTCTTTTATTCTCTCGTAAAAGACGGGAAATTTGGGGCTGTTGCGATACTCTTTCTCTTCAAAGTGCAGATCTATCCCTTTGCTTCGACTGCGATTGTGCAAATTGAAGGGCTTTGCGGGGTTTATCAACATACAGCCCTTCTCTATCGGCTCCAGCTCCTCGTTTGCGACGACATATCCGAACTCGCAGATGGTCTGCCCGTCGCAACACTCGATGTCGAAGACGAGATATTGCATACCTCACATCTCCTCGGGCGCGTCGATGCCGAGCAATGCAAGCCCCGTCCCCAGCGTATGCTTGACCGCCGCCGTGAGCATAAGGCGCGCGTTGCGAGTACTCTCGTCGTCGACGACGATGCGGTGACCGATATAAAATCTGTTGAATTTGCCCGCGAGGTCCACAATGTGGCGAGTGACGACGCAGGGTTCGCGCAATTTTGCCGCCTGTCTGACGCTCTCTCCGAATGAGAGCAGACTTTTGATCACTTCATATCCTTCGTCCGTCGTGATGGCGCCGAGATCCGCCTTGTCCGGATCGAAAGCGCCGCCTTTTCTCAAAGCGCTTGCGCAACGAGCATATGTGTATTGCACATATGGCGCCGTCTCGCCGTCGAAGTTGAGAACTTTATCATAGCTGAAAACAATATCCTTGATGCGGTTGTTCCAAAGCGCGCTGAACACGACCGCGCCCACGCCGACGCTCTCGGCAACCTGCTCTTTGTTTTGCAGATCGGGATTTTTCTCGCCGATTATCGTCGCCGCCTTCTCGACCGCTTTGTCCAAAACTTCCTTGAGCCAGATGACCCTGCCGTTGCGCGTGGACATAGAGCCGTCCTCCATCGAGACCATACCGAAAGCGATATGCTCCATATCGTCCGCACCCGCAAAATCCATCAGTTTAAGCACTTGAAACAGCTGCTTAAAGTGCAGATTCTGTTGATATGCCACAACATACAGGCATTTATAGAAATCATAAGTTTGCTTGCGATAGTACGCCGCGGCGAGATCCCGTGTGGCGTAAAGCGTCGCTCCGTCCGCCTTCACGAGCAGGCACGGCGGCATATCGTAGTCGTCAAGTTCGACCACTTGCGCTCCGTCGCTCTCCTTGAGCAGACCCTTCTCGCGAAGGATGTCGAGGCAGGGTTGCATTTTGTCGTTGTAAAAACTCTCGCCGGCATAACTGTCAAAAGTGATGTTGAGGCGCTTGTATATCTTTTCGACCGCTTCCATCGTCACTTTTTTGAATGCGTCGAAATATCTTGTCGCCTCGGCGTCGCCGTCCTCTATGCGCTTGAACCACGCACGCGCCTCGTCGTCCATTTCGGGACGCTCCGCCGCCTCTTTGTGATAGCGGACATACAGCGAATTGAGAAAGTACTCGTCGTTTGCGGCGACTTCCTCAAGCGAGGACCACTTGCGAGTGGCGACGATGAGCTTGCCGAACTGAGTCCCCCAATCGCCGAGGTGATTTATGCCGACGACATTGTAGCCGAGATGTTTGAATATCCTGTACAGCGCGCCGCCGATGACCGTGGTGCTGAGATGCCCGATGTGGAAAGGCTTGGCGATGTTGACGGAGCTATAGTCTATGCAGACGGTCTTGCCCTCGCCCTCGGAACTTCTCGCGACGCACTCTTCTTTTGATAGAGGAGAGATCATTGCCGCGACGGTGTTTCTGTCGAAAAAGACGTTCAGATATCCCCCGACCGTCTCCGCTCTGCTCACAAACGGCAGCGCTTGGACATACGGCGCGAGCTTTGAGGCGATCGCGGGCGGCGCTTGTCTGAGCGCGCGCGAAAACTTGAAACACGGCAGACAGAGGTCGCCGAGTTTTGCCTCTTTGGGGACTTCAAGGGCGCTATATACGTCCTGTTCGCTTAGGCCCTCGACTGCGAGAGCGACAGAAATTTCCTTCTCAAACATACGATATCCTTTTGCGGATCACCCGCGAATAAAATCAAATATATAATAACCTAAAATCCGCTCGCCGCGCAACCTAAATGCAACAATTTATCAAACATATCGCTCAAAAAAAGTTAAAATACTCAAATTTATTGTTTTTGGCAAATTTTGTTTGAAGTTGAGCGTATTTGTGATAGAATATGCTTGCTATGACATCACAACGCATCGATTTTTTTGAAGTGAAAGGCAACGACTATCAAATGGGCGCGCTCATCGGGCGGCATTTTCGCGACTATCTCGCCTGCATAGAGGCGGGCTTTGCCGCTATGCTCCCGGGGCATATCGAGAGGGTCAAGAAGTTGGAGTGCAATCTCGCGGCGAAACTCCCCCGCTGTCTCGAGGAAATCTATGGCAGAGCGGACGGCGCAGGGGTCAGCCGCGACGTGATGTTGCTCATTATGTTCCCGGAGATCTACGGCGGGACGGACGGTTGCACAACGCTGTATCTCAAGACTCCGCGCACCGCTATGCTCGCCCACAATGAGGACAGCGCCACAATGAATCTGGACAACGTCGCGCTCGTGCGATACGACTATGGCGATATGAGGCTTGTCGCCTACACTTCCGCGATACGCCTTGCAGGCAGCGCTTTCGCCTTCAACAGTTGCGGGATGGCATTTTCAAGCAATCATATCTTCGGCGGCGAGCGAGATATGGACGAGATCTCCCGCTTCATTCTTTTGCGCGACGTCATCAATTCGCGCTCCATCGACGAGGCCGCTGACAAAGTGCGTAAAATCGACGTTGCCTCGCCCTTCAACCTCAACTTGCTCGATATGGATTCGCGCACGCTGTGCAACATAGAGCGCGACCTGCACGACCTGCATATCGAATTTATCAACGACCGCTACACGCATTCAAACCACTATTGCACAAAGCCGTATGACCGAGAGCGAGTTCCCGTCAACTCCGTTTTCCGCAGGAACAAATCCGCGCAACTCCTCTCCGCTCTAGATGAAAACGCGACCTTGAACGATATGCTCAAGACGCTTTCCTATGAAGGAGACAGCTACGATACGTCCGTTTTCGAACGCCGCGAAAAATATCCCGACCGCATTTGCACCGTAGCGACTTTCGCCGTAGATCCCGTCGAGAACGATATCCGCGTGCTGGACTTTGTCGGCGGAGGCGAATTCCGCTTCTCGCGCGATTGCCGCCTTGTCGAGGAGTGACACCCTTCCCAACCTTATTTCATCGTGTAATTTCGACAAAAGAACTGCACGCCATGAATGTACAAACTTTGCCCTGTAAGGATTGACAGAAATGATTCTCTTCGGTATAATTTTTTATTGAATAAAAAAATATTATACGAAAGAAATTAAGGACGTTAATTCTTTAGAACATATCTATTACAGATTCCGACTTGTAGTGGATTATATTTCAGGAATGACCGACAATTATGCAAAAGAAATATACCAAGTGTTGCGCGGGATAAAATAAAGGCTCTGGTTACATTAGACAAACTTTTATCAAAAAAGACTTGCCTAAGTCAGCAGAGCAATATTTATATATATTATATGTTTCTAAACGAAAATTATACGACAAAATAAAAAATGCCTCGGTTGCAAAAGAAATATACTCTATTTTAATCGCATATCTCTTGCCCGCGAGGCGATATTTCATTACTATTTTTATATAGACTATCATATCCGAAAGCGATTGTCAAGCATTTTTGGCATATTTTCTGCAGACAAGCTGATGGTGTAGGGCTTAACATTACAGGGGCTGTCGCAAGTGGACAAAATTCACTTACGACAGCCCCCTTTTTCTATTGCGCTTACACCTGTGCCTTCGACACTTGTCGAAACCTAAAAGCGAAGCCGCCGATTTGGTAGAGACAGTAGGGCTCGTTCCAAGCGAAGCGCAGGGTAAGCGGAGAGAAGTAAAACGGAGAGGAGCGCTATGTTCTTAGCCGAACCGAAGGCGAACGCCACGAAGCGTAGCGTAATTTCGAATTTCTACTGTCGACACTGCTGCGGATGTGTCCGACCCAAAAGCAATGAAAAAAGGAAGCGCACTTGTTGCTCTTCCTTTTTCGTTGCGCCAACAAAAGGGCACATCCTTGTGGTAGTTGTGAGTGGACTCGTAGCGTGGCGATAGCCGCGCGTAATAACGAAGCGGAGAGAGTTTACTCTCGTCGATAAAAATCGTCCGTCTTTTTTACAAAAGACCGCGCAAAGCGTCAGCACCGAGAAGGTGGTTCGCCTGTCGAAGACAGGTGGCAAGTGCAAGCACTTGCCAAAGTCCACACAACAAAAAACCTCGCTTCCGCGAGGTTTTGGTAGTTGTGAGTGGACTCGTAGCGTGGCGACAGCCGCGCGTAATAGCGGAGCGGAGAGAGTTTACTCTCGTCGATAAAAATCGTCCGTCTTTTTTACAAAAGACGGCGCAAAGCGTCAGCACCGAGAAGGTGGTTCGCCTGTCGAAGACAGGTGGCAAGTGCAAGCACTTGCTAAAGTCCACACAACAAAAAACCTCGCTTCCGCGAGGTTTTGGTAGTTGTGAGTGGACTCGAACCACCGACCCCCACCTTATCAGGGTGGTGCTCTAACCTACTGAGC
>CANQZE010000080.1 GCA_947628255.1 uncultured Clostridia bacterium
TACGCGGCGGCGGACGGCACAGTGAGCGAAGCTGCCTATGACGAACTCAACGGATACTATATCGTCATTGCGCACGAGGACGGCTATCAGACCATCTATAAATCCCTCGAAGGCACGGGCGACTTCAAAGCGGGCGACAAGATCACGCAAGGCACTCTCCTCGGCAAGATGTCCGACTCGCAAGGCGAAGAGATGCTTGACGGCGCGCACCTGCACTTCGAGATGACGCTAAACGGCGAAAACATCGACCCGTTCACGATGTTCGTCAACGACGAGAAGTGAGCCTGTCGCCCACTCCAGACGTCAAAATCAACAAGACCCAATCAAACCTTTCAACTTAGGATAAGCATAATCTCCCCCTTACAAAAAGGCGACTGCTTGCAGTCGTCTTTTTGCATAATCCGCGATCAAAAATCCGCGGGCAAAAGTATGATTTTCTTGGAAATCGCAAAATTTTCATTAAAAAAAGAACGGCTGTCGCAGGCGAGGTCATTCGCGGACGACAGTTTTTTTGTTTGAATTTGTGATGTGGCGATATGCGTTTACTCTTTCGCCTTGATGACGTTGGTCGGCTTGATATACCTAAGTCGCAACATAGGCGCGAGGAAGGATACGACAAGGATTGCAACGGACAACAGGCAATTTTGAAGGATATATTTCCATTTCACGGAGAGGAAAGTGAGGTCAACGACCATCACATTCTTGGCGAGTTCCGAGAGCGAGAACACGAGCAACCTGTTTGCGGCTCCGACAAAGAGGAACGAACCCGCGATGTACAAGATCAACATAAGCGCCATAGCCATAACGATTTGAAAACCGAATATGCAAAGCAGGTCTACATCGCGCGCGCCGAGCGCCTTCAAAATGCCTATCTCGCCCATTTTGTCCTTTATGCTCTTCACTTCGAATTGAATCATAAGCACAAACAGCGCCGCGCACAGCACGCCGAATATGAGATAGAAGAAGCGGCTGAAAACGCCCACCGCCTTTGACATAGTGACGATTGAACTGCCTAGGACGGAGTTGGGGATAAAGCCGTTTTCGGCGGCGACGTTGGCAAGAAGTTCGGTCTGCTCGGCATTTTCGAAGTAATAACCCAAAGTGATTCTTTCAAATTGCACAAGTTGATCATATACATTATCCGGCAAACTTATCTTTGCCGCAGAAACGTCATTCAATCCAACGATTTTCAGCGTTGTCTCAAACTTTTTGTTCGATCTGTTTTTGTCGCATGCCTGATAGTATGAAAATTTCACTTCGTGGGGAACGAATCGACTCAAATTTTGCAGTGTATAGCTCGTGCCGAAAATTTGATTGTACACGTCGTATGCCAAAGCGATCTCATTGTCGCGGAGGGGTATTGCGTTCCTTATGTTTGCCCTCGAGAAGTAGGCGTAGGTGTCAAACTTAAGCGTTTGTCCGTTGTATTCAAAAGTACTGTTGCCAACAGAAACAAAATTCTTCGGATTTTTGGGATCTGTTGCAAAATTTTGTTCAAACGAATATGCGATACCCAAAAATTGAGTGATTTCATCATAAAGAGCGATCCCTCGGTCGCTTTGCGCTATCTCTTTTAGCTCGTCTTCGAATGTGTCCGGGGCCGTCAATTTGTCAAAAATATCATTATACCGCTCCTTATATCCCGTTTTGATTATGCCGTTGACGTAGCCGTAAGTGTAGTTTGTAAAGTTTGCATGTTTGCCCAAAAGATCTTGATATGATTTGATGTTGGCAGGTCTGTTTGCTATGCACGCGTCCGCAAAAAAGTCCGTGATAAACACGCCGTAATCTTTCTGTTCGTCGGCAAGCGCCACGTATTCGAGTTCGCCGAAATGTTTTTCCACAAAACTTTCTTCTGTGACCAGAGTTCCGAAAGTCGATCCGATAGAATACGGATTTGAACTTAGTTGAAGCCTTTTTTGCTCCACCGTCAGGTCGTCGCTTGTAAGAAAAAGCGCATAATTTACAAGCGGGTACGCCTTGCCCTCATAACCCGCGTCGTAAAATTTTTGCAAGTCGTCATCGTTTACGTCCACGATGCACGCCGTATCCGTGATTTCATATTTGTCGTTGGTGTCCTTTATGAAGGTTGTACAACTCAAGCCCCGCTTTGTCATCTCGTTTGCTATCACTTCGCCGCCGTTGAAATTCATTATCAGTTGGGAGAGTCCCAACACCATCAGCACAACGGCAAAGATCACGGAATATACGCACGTGCGGATCACACTGCGGCGGGAAAATTTTGCCGAAAGTTTTGCCGTGTGTCTCGCCTTCAAATGTTTTCGCTCAAGAGATTTTTCTTTGGGCATACTCATCTGAGGCTCATCATAAGGCAAAAATCGTTCGTTTTCCTGCCTGACTCCACTCACGCCTTGCGCCAATTTCGGGGCGACTTCATCAAGATTTTCCTTGCTGAATTCTTCGCCGTACGGGATGACAAGCGTATCGTCCTCCACTCTGAGGCGCGCGTCGAAATTCTCGTTTTTCTTCAAATGACGAAGTATCTTGCCGTCGGAAAGCTCGATGATCTCATCCGCATAATGCTCCGCGTCGCTGAGATTGTGGGACACTATGACGACAAGTTTTTCCTTGGACAGCTCTTTGAGCAGGTCGAGTATCTGCGCCGTCGTCTTGCTGTCCAGATTGCCCGTCGGCTCATCCGCGAGTATTATCGAGGGCTGTTTTACAAGCGCACGCGCTATCGCCACGCGCTGTTTCTGCCCGCCCGAAAGCTCATTCGGATATTTGTTGCCTTGATCAGCAAGATCCGTGTCCGCAAGCGCTTTTTGCACCTTTTCTCTGTCGTCTTCGCCCTGCAACTCCAACGCGAGCGCGATATTTTCCGCTATCGTCAGCTCGTCTATCAAATGAAAGTCCTGAAAGATGAAGCCTATCGTCGAATTGCGGTAGTAGACTTGCTCACTCAGCCCAAAGTCCTCAATATGCCTGCCGTTCACGACTATCTCGCCCGAGGTTATCGTGTCCAGCCCGCCGAAAAGAGAGAGCAGAGTCGTCTTGCCGCTTCCGCTCTTGCCGATGACAAAAACAAAGCCCTTGTCAGGCAATGTGAAACTGAGGTGGTCCAGCGCGACGCACGTCCCGCTTTTGCGGCTTTTGTATATCTTTGTGAGTTCTTTCAGTTGGATCATTTTTTATGTAAGGCTTTTCGGCATATTAAATTCGCCAAAATAAGGCGGGTTCAGTCCAAAAGCGGCAAAATATCCTTGACTTTATCCAGCGTGTAGTCGGGTTTGATCTTCGACGCGGGCAACATATCCGCCGTCGTCTCGCCCGAGAGGACAAGAATTGACACAAATCCGCAATTTTTGCCGAAAGCGACGTCCGTGTACAGCCTGTCTCCCACCATAGCGATCTTGCGCGCGGGCAGATTGTACTTTTTTGCGAGGCGCTCGCCCGCCGTCTTGTGCGGCTTGCCCATAATGAGGTCGGGAGTCCTGCCCACGGTGAGGCGCACCGCCTCTATCATAGCGCCCACGTCGGGCATTGGGCAGTCCGGCGCGGGGCAGAAAAAGTCGGGATGGGTGGCGATGTACGGCAATCCCTTGTTGACGTATGTGCAAAATTTGTACAACCTGTCATAGCTCAGCGACGTGTCGAAACCGATCACGCATATGTCGGGATCCTCGTCGACGACCTCGATGCCGTACAGCTCGAACTCGCTCTTCAGCCTTTCGTTGCCGAGCAGATACACCTTCGCCCCTCTGAAGTTGTCAAGGATATATTCGCAGGTGACCTGCCCGCTCGTGTAAATCTCGTCGGAATAGGTGCGAAGCCCCAGTTTGTTGAGGCGCGCGATGTAATCGGTGTGCATTCGCGAGCTGTTGTTCGTGAAAAAACAAATGCGCTTGCCTCTTCGCCTGAGTTCGTTGACGGCGGCGAAAGAACCCTCGATCTCCTCATCGCCGATGTAGACGGTGCCGTCCAGATCAAAAACAAAAAGCTCCACATCTTTCAGACTTTTCATAGCGTCCCTTATCCCGCGCTCAGCCTTGCCGTTATGCCCGAAGCGAACGCGAACCCCAACAGGCTGTCGCTGAAAGCTCCGGCAAGGGTCATCGCCTTCATAAGCTCGTCCACGGTCACTTCGCTCTTGAGCCAATATCCTGCGTCGGGATAAAGCCTTCGCCAGAAGCGCTGCCGCTTGTGCGAGTCAAGCCCGCTGAGCCTCTCCAGCAGATCCATGCGGTATTCACTTAAAATATAACTTATTCTAAAATAAGCGTTTGCGTCGAAAAAGTCAACTCTTTTGGGCAGTATTATCTCTTTTGCTCCCAGATATCCCAACATATCCAGCGCTCCGTCCAGGCTTGAGGGCGGCATACAGTCGATGGAAGGCGCGCTCAAATATGCGCTGTAAAATTCGAGGATAAGCGAACTCGCCAAAAATTTATACTCCCCCGTCAGCCTTGGGCGCTTGCCCGCCTTGCGCGCGATGAAGCACATCAGGCGCGACGCGAGTTCCGCGCTGTCCATACCCCGCTTTTCGGCGGAGATCTCAAGCAATCTCAACGCCAATTCCACGGCGTCGTTCGCGCTCTTGTTGGGGTCTACGACGGCTCCGCCCACGGACAGAACTTTGTCGGCAAAAAGCGCTTCGAAACTTCGCAATTGTTCTGAAAACAATATGCCGTATCCCGCCGCTAAACAGCAGGACGGGCAGTTTAACATAACATTTTTGGCAATAAACACGTTTTTCGGACATTTTCCGCACAAAATTTCGTCCGTTGTGGGCGCTGTGAAAAGCAAACTCCAATCCACATTCAGCTCCTCCGACAGCCGCTTGCATTCCTCCGCAACGCTCCCTGTGCCTATGCCGAAAATGTGCCTCACAAACTCAGGCGGGGATATCCGCGCGGCGGCGCGCCCCTCCCTCGCCGAAGCGATTTCAAACGGGAAAAGGCGATACATTTGTTTGAGTTTCGCCATCGTCCGCTCGGCGATCTCGCTCACGCCGGAGTCGTACAGCACACACACGGCGCACTGCCCGAGGCTCTCGAAAAGCTCGCCGACAACGGATTCGTCCTCGCCGACAAACACGTCGCAATTGCCGATCTTCAAAGTCATAATCCACCTCGCATATGGGGATATCATACCACGCGACGCGCCGAAAAGTTTGAGAGATAGCGGCGGGCTTTGTCGAATTTTGTCACATTTGAACAAAATTATTTTGACGGCAAATTTGTTATGCGTTTGACATTTTGTCGCGCAATTTGATAAAATATACATTGTCAGGCAACAAGCGTCACGCTTTATCGGGCCATGTGGCAAATGGACTCTCCTCGACTGTATTGCCAATATAGGAGGCAATATGGACGAGATTTTTTTTGACCAAAACGATATCCCTATCCCCGCCGAGTCAGGCGCCGACAGCGCCGCGCAAAGCGAAGATGACAAGAACAAATTCCTCGGCGAACAGCCCATCATAAAATTACTTGTCAAATTTTCCATCCCCTGCATACTTTCCCTGCTTGTGGGAGCGCTCTACAACATTGTCGATCAGATCTTCATCGGCAACAGTTCTCTGCACGAGCTTGGCAACGCCGCGACGGGCGTATGTTTTCCGCTTACGCTCATAGCGATGGCGTTTGCGTGGGGATTCGGAGACGGCACGGCGGCGTATCTCAGCATATGCCAAGGCAGGCAGGATTCCGAGGACGCCCACAAAGCTGTCGGATCGGCGATGACGACGACGTTTATTTTCAGTCTGTTGCTCATCGCGGTGCTAATCCCCTTGCGCATACCGATCCTAAGGCTGTTCGGCGCTTCTGACAACACGATCGGCTATGCCAACGACTATTTTGTGATCATCGTCGCCGCTTTTCCGATCTATATGGTGTCGAATATGATGACAGGCGTCATCCGCGCGGACGGCTCTCCATCGTTTGCGATGATCTCACTCATAGCGGGCGCCGTCACAAACATAGCGCTTGACGCCGCGTTCATCTACGGCGCCGGATGGGGGATCAAAGGCGCGGCGTGGGCGACTGCGATAGGCGAAGGCGTGACTTTCATCATTTGCCTTGTCTATTTTTTCCGCACAAAAACTTTCCGCTTGCGCCTCAAGAGTTTTGTCCCCGATCCCAAGATCCTTCTCGCCGTGAGCAAACTCGGCATATCGTCGTTCATCACGCAGATCTCGAT
>CANQZE010000081.1 GCA_947628255.1 uncultured Clostridia bacterium
CCCACGCCAGTTCGATGCCGTACGAACACTCGTCGTCCTCCGACCATATGTTTTCGCGCGCGCTCACGCACGAGAGGGTGATCCTGTCGTTTTGCTCGTCGTACGCCGCAATATATGTGTCGTTGAGCATAGCGACGGATGATTTTAACGGAGCGACGCTCAGCGTCAATTTGCCGTCGCTTGTCTTTACAAAGGAAGCCACCTCGCGCTCCTCAAAATCGCCCTTTGACATCTGCTCGAATTTGACGCAACTTTCAAGCTCTCCTTGCGCGTTCACGACGACAGACAGTCTGAATGTCTCGCCCGGCGTCATCAATGTAATCACGCTTGCGGTCGCTCGCACGGTGCAGGAAGTCTCGTCCGTGACGCGCAGGCTGTATTCCGTGTCTTGGATCACAAAGACAATTCTCTCTCCCTCGGCGTACGCGCTTGAAGCGGACTGAGAGTCATAGGTGACTTTCGCCTCGATGACGACGCCCTTGAACAAATCGTATCTCACCGTAAGCGCGACTTCAGCGCTCTTGCCGTCGCCGTCCTCAAAAGTATGCGAGACGGACATATCCCCGCTTATGCTCATAAGCAGCTCGTCGCCCAATTTGATAAAGCCGTCCTTTTCCTCGATCGGCGTGACGTTGTAGCTTCCGTCGCCGTTTTTGAGATATATTTCGAGTTGTTTGCTCTCGCCGTCCTGCGCCGTCGTATACTCATACAGCCCGACGCTCTCGACCGCGCCCGAATCTATGTCGACGATCTTGCTGAGCTTGCCGTCGAGGATGTACACTCCGCCGTCTTTCAGCGAGTAGAACGTCGGCCCGAAAACCGTCTGCGACGCCTCGAGATATGTGACTTCCTCGCCGAAACTTATCACGGCGTAGTCTCTCACAAACTTGCTCGCGTTTTGGCTTGCCGCAAGCGCGTTGATGACGGCGACGCTCTTGACGAGGACCCTCAGATTTTCCGCGGGAACCTCAAGCAAATAACCGTCCTCGTCCACAGCCGCAAACGCGTCGTCCGCAAACTTGACACTCGCGGGATCGTCGCAGAGCTTGAGGTCGACGAGCAGATTGACCGAAGTCGTTCCGATCGTAAACGCCTGCTCCCCGACGCTCATTATCGCGCCCAACGTGAGACGGCGTATCGCGTTATTCCCGAAGAACGCCTGCGCCTCTATCGTCTCGACTGCGGGCAAATTCACGGTCTTCAAGCCGTCGCCGATGTCCGCAAACGCGCTCTGTCCGACAAATTTGATTTGATCCGATGATATCTCCTCAAGCGGCACGCCGTAAAACGCGCCCTCTTCCACTCTCTCCACTTTGGAGAAGTTCACTTTTGTGACGTTGGACCCGAAGAACGCCTGTTTCGCGATAGTCCTCACTCCGTCCGGGATGGTGATCTCGCTGTCCGTCCCCATATAGGAATACAGCACGTCGCCCACGCTGATGAAATCGTCCGTTATCATCGAGAATTCGCCGTTCGCGAGCGCAATAAACGCGCTCTCCACAATGTCGTAGTCAAATCTGACGATGTTGTCCAAGATGTACGCATAGGTGCCTTGGGTCATCATACCGTACTTGTCGACGAGATACGCGCCGCCGAAGCCGTCCATCATAAATGCGGTCCAATCCTTGCCGACAAACGTGGCGTCGGAGTCCTTGTCATAGACGACGTATTCGAAAGTGGACAGCTCGTACGCCGTGGTCCCCTGCCTCAGCGAGATCACAAACTCGAAAGTCGTTTTCCCTGTGAAAGTCATCACGTTGCCGTCATCTTCCGTGCGGGAGACCTTGCCCTCGTCGACGATATTGCCCTCCTCGTCGTACACTGTCATATTGCCGTGACCGTCCAAATATATCCTCTCGCCCGTAAGCTCGCCGTCTAAGCGGCCGAACATACCGTAGTCGTACATTCTCGCGTCGATCACACTGTACTTTTTGCCGTCGCCCGCATCCACCGTCTCGTCCGTGATGTCGAAGATCATCTCGAAATAACTTCCTTCTATCTCGAAGGAGAAGAAGACGCTCTCTCCGTTCGCGTCCTGCAACAGCCTGCGCGAGCCGTCCGTCAGTTGCGTGTAGATGTCCTTGTCGTCCACGTTGCAGAGGAACATCTCTCCCACGACCATATCGTCAGGACCGGCGATCCAGATCGCCGTCCCCTTGCGAACCGTGAGTATGCCCATATCTTCGCCTCTGACGCGCACGGCGTACGTCCCGCTCGAGATGGGATCCTCCATCCAGAACGTATTGATCTGTCTGCCGTCGTTCGTCTTTTCCGAGCCGAGATGCGCCACGTACGTCACGGAAGCGTCCGCGTCATTAAACTCGAGCGTGTACAGCGCATATCCGTCCTCGTCCTTCTTGCCCTCGGTCTTATACGTGCCTTGCAATGGGATAAAAATCATCCTATCGGGGTCGTACTTGCTGAGGGTGACGTTGCCGCGCCCGTCGAGGAAGAAATAGCTGCTCGTGGAGGAAACGCCGCCAGCAACGATCTCAAAATAGTAGCCCGCTTCTTCCGAGAGGATCTGAAGCGAACGCGTCGCGCCCTCGCCCTCTATCGCGAGATATTTGTCGCCTCCGTCGTATTCGAAAACGGTCAGCCCTTCCAAAAACGAATATGTTCCCGTCAACGTCTTGCCGTCCATCGTCAATGTCGCGCCGCCGAAGCCGTCCGACGTGAACACGCAACCGTCGCCCTGCGCGGTCAGCTCGTAGCCGTCGTATCTGATAAACTGCGCGTCGACGATCTTATATGTGAAATTCAGATAATCGTCAAAAGCCTCTTCATATCCCTCTTCGACCGCCGTCGCCGCAAAAGTGAACGCGCCCTGCGCCTCGCTTATCTCGCCTTCGATGAGATACGCGTACGTCCTGCCGTCGCTCAGTCTGAAGCCGATCATAGCCCTGCCGCCCTCAAGCGTGAGCAACCTCGCGTAGAGATTGCCGGAGCTTCTGCCTTCCTCTGAGTATTTCGCGAAGGTGATATCCTCGACGTTTCCGTTGCTGTCCACGCAGAAATCGTAATCCCTGCCGCCGATGTTCTTGAAGTGGTAGATGTCCGCAAGCCCCTCGTCCAGAGTGTATTCCACAGCGTTCTCGGCGCCTCCCGCGACGTATCTGCCGATGCCGCTCTCGTCTATATACAGCGTGTCCTCGATAAACACATATTTGTTTGAAGCGCCTCTCCAGCGCACCGTGTATTCCGTGACGCTCGTCACTTTGAAGTCGAACTCCGTCGCGCCCTTGAAGTGGGTCCAGCCGTCGGCGAGCTTGCTCGTCTCGCCCTCGTCGAGCGCCGTATAGTAGGTGACTCCGCTGCCTTGATGTCTCTCCCAGACCAACGCCTTTTGATGCCACAGCTCGAGCATAAGCTCGCTGTCCGAGTCGTACAGCAATTGCGTGGAGTTTTCAAAGTCAAAGACGTTCATCTCCGCGGAGATCTCAAAACAGCGATCGACTTCTCTGCCGTCCGCCTTTTCAAGCGCGAGCAAAGTCTCCTTCCCGCTCTCTCCCGTGAAGATGATGTAGGAGTGGGAATGCACCTCATAGATGGGGTTGTCATCCTCGTCGTACTCGCCTTCAAACTCGTACCACTGTATCCTTTTTGTCTGATAGGTGCCGTTTTCGCCCTTATAGCTTCCAAGCTCGTATCCGTCAAGCTCGAGTTCGATCTCCTCTTCCTCGTCCGCCGTCGAGTTGTACTTCCCCGCGTAGGAGTCCGCCAAGGTGTACGCGCCTCTGACGCTGACGTCGTGGGACGCGCCGCCCACGAGGACGCCCTTCATCTCGCCGTTTATCGACTCGTCCACGCGCACCGTGTAACCCACTATTGAGCCGTACGCAGGCACGCGCACGATCTCAAATTCTATCACGGGCATACCTTTGCTCAGACCGCTCAGAGTATATTCGCCCTCAAAGATATATTCCTCGATATCCTCATAGGGGTTGTAATAAGGATGCGCGGGGTCCCACATCTCGATCGCATAGCCGTATCCGTCCAGATACAGCAAGTTGAAGGAAAAACCGTCCTCCGTCTTTTGCGCATAGACGCCCTGCATATCGTCCTTGACGCGGATGTACATATCCCCTATGCCGAAAGGCGGCTCGTACAGCCTGAAGGAGATCGCGACGTCCCCTTCGAACTTGAAATCGCCGCTCTGCTCGTCGACGGTATAGCTGCCCTCGTGCTTTTTGCCGTCCTTATCGGTGTAGGTCGCGGACCCGTTCGCCTTCATCTCGACGCACTCGCCGTCCGTCGCGTCCTCCGCGAAGAACTTGCGCTCATACGTATCCTTGAAATAGAAGAAGGAGTTTTCAAGCATTTTGCCCTTCAGCTCGGACTTCGTGCCGTCCGAAAACGCGAAAGTGCCGCTCGCTTGATCATAAGTCCCCTCGACTGCGTCATAGCCTGCCTTGTCCAAAAACGCTCTGCCGCTCCTGCCCTTGGCGACGCTGACGACGTCGTAACCTCCGAATATGTCGCCATATGCCGTCGTCCACACGGCGTACAGGCTGAACTCGCCCTTTTTGAGCAATTTTTCCCCGCCGAAAAACGCAGACTGTCCTTCTTCGCTCTCCGCCCAGCCGAGGAAATATCTCCCCACCTGCTCGCCAAAAGCTCCGCTTCCACAGTCATACCGTATTTTCCGTTGCGCGTGACGTTTTCAACGCCGTCCAAGCCCGAAACGTACGTGACGGCGAGCGCGGCAAATTCCAGCTTTATCTCAACAATGACGTCCTTTGTCTCCGCGGTCATATCCGCCTCGAAGGACTGCCGATTTGCCTCGTAATTTTCCGGGATCGCCAGCTCTGACGCGTCCAGCGTGACAACGTTGACGCTGTCCTTGACGCAAGTCCCGCCAATGTCCAGGCTCTCGTCGCGCGCAAAACTGCCGTCCTCCTGCTCGAGGCTCACCGCGAAGGTGTATTTTTTGAACCATTTGGCATAATACGTCGCGTTTTGAGCCGGGAAAACGCCCTCGCCCGAGAGCATTTCTCCGCCCAGGTCCGCCCTCGCGAACCACCCGCCGAAATAGTAGCCGTCCGTGTCCGCCACTGTCGGGAAAGTGAATTTTTCGCCCGTCTTGCCCGTCGTCAGAGAGTCCTCTCCTTCGCCGAACATATCAAAAGTCACCGTGACGTCGCTCGTCGCGGGAGGATTTTGATTGTCGGTGGGATCGTCGCCGCCCTTGTCGGCGGGATCGCAAGCGACAAAAACCGTCGCGAGCAGGCTCAGCACGATCAGAACGCACGCCAAGATAAACAAACTTCCGAATTTCTTTTTCATATCGTTCTCCGTCGCTCGGATATAATAAAAATCGGGCAGCCGCCCATCGGCGCGAACGCGACCGAAATTATCCGAAGCAAAATATATTCTGTTTTATTTATAATAACATAAAACGCCGCCTTTGGCAAACGTTTTACGACTTCGCGCGATCAATAAATAGCTTTTAAGTTTTTTACATCTCCTCGTCGACTTCGTCCGCGATGACGTCGTATTTTGCGCTCTCGCTCACGGCGTTGACGATCGCCCTCTCCACCGCTCTGACCGTCGCGGATTGAAGCACGGCGAAATTCAGCACGGGTTTCGCGCCTCTGCTGAGACAGAACATTGTGTCGCCGTCATAGTCCGTATGCACGGGACGTATCGCCCTCGCAAGCCCGTTGTGCGCGACGCTCGCGAGCTTGTTTGCGCCGACCTTATCCAACTTCGCGTCCGTGATGACGCAGCCTATCGTCGTGTTGGTGCCGAACAACAGCTTGGCGTATTCGCCGTCGACAAGGCATTTTTCGGTGTCGATAAATCCGTTTTTGCCCTTGGCGCCCGCGATTATCTTGCCCGTCTCGGGATCTATGACGTCGCCCATCGCGTTGACGGCGACGATTGCCGTCACATACGCGCCCGCCGCCTTGACAGTCGCCGCTCCCACGCCGCTCTTGCAGGCGTTTTTGAGGCCTCTGATCTTGCCCACTGTCGCGCCGCCCCCGACGCCTCTATTGCCGAAATCGGGAGT
>CANQZE010000082.1 GCA_947628255.1 uncultured Clostridia bacterium
TCGTCTGCAAGCTTTTTTAATGCTTCCGCGTACGCCTTACTGTCGCCGTTCGGACATTCAATTCCGGTCACGCCGTTGAGGTTGACATAGTTTACTCCGCTTCCGGGTATCGTGAACGTGACGGCGGGTTTAGTAAAGTACATCGCTTCTGCCAAAGCCATTCCGAACGCCTCGTTTTTTGTAACGGAAGGAAAACAGAAGATATCGCAGGAATTATAATATGCCACAAGTTGGTCGTCGCTGAGTCTTCCGACAAATTCTATTTTGTCATCCCCACTTGCCTGTAGCTTCAGTGATTCCGTAAGCGATCCCTGACCTCCGATGATAATGCAAAACCTGTCATCAAGATATTTGCTTGCGTCAATAAGATGTGTAAGTCCTTTATATGGGACGTGCCTTCCCACTGCAAAGCAGATAATTCTTCCGGTATTCTTAGATCTTATTTCATCTGAAATCTTTCTTATTTCATCAGTAACCTTCAAACGTTCGGGGACAAAGCAGCATGAAATAATTTCTTCCTTGTCTTTAAATTTTTTCAAATACAAACTGCCTTCAATGTAATTCGGGCTTGTGGCAATAATTTTATCTGCTCTTTTTAAAACATTCAAAGTTTGAAAATGAAACAGCTTCCCGAGAATCTTTTGCTTTGTAATATCCAAATTATAATAAACAAGTAACTTAAAATCTCTCTTTTTATAATTCAATAAAAACTGGGACAAATAGGGATTCGGGTAATGAAATATTACGAATTCCGGCTTAAACTCATCCATGACTTTCTTTAACTCTTTCGGATAAGTCAGGGACAAAGACTGCGATGAAATTTTTGCAAAGCACCCGCATCTTATTATTTCAACATTATCTACATAGTCATGAACAGTCTCGCCGCGCTTACAAACATAATTACCCTCTCGTGCATCTTCATTAAAGCAAAGCACTTTAACTTCATATCCATGCCTTGTTAAAATATTTGACATTATCCTCGAGGTCATTTCTGTTCCTCCGATATGCGGATAATAGTAGCACGTCAAAATCAAAGCCTTTTTCATACTATCTTATTTCTCCAATACTCCAACATATCCCTAACCGTCTGCTCCATCGTGATCTGCTGTTTCCAACCGGTATCGCGCTTGAGCTTAGTTACATCGCCAACTATTATCTTTTCGTCAGTCGGGCGCAGGAGCTTAGGGTCAACAGCTGTTTTGAACTTATGCCCCGTTTGCGCCTCAATAATGTCAACAATGTCTCTCATTTTATAAATGTGCTCCGAGGATATGTTGTAAACTTCTCCAGGCGTGCCTTTTTCGGCGAGAAGCATAAGCGCATTTACCAAATCCCGCTGATCCATTATCGCACGCTTTGTTTCGAGATTTCCTACCTTCAACTCATAAACACCGGTCTTTTCTGCCTGAACGGCTCTATATGTAAAGTCGGAAGTGACGTCATTTACTTTTCTCGTTCCCGTCGAATTGAAAATTCTCGCCCTTATGCAGCGTATGTGATCATTCATAAAATATTGAAATGAAATCAAATCCTGCCCGACCTTGCTGACTCCGTAAGGGTGCAGAGGCTTTAGCTCCGCTGTTTCCTTGACATAAACTTCATCGCCTTCAAGCTCATTGAGCGTTTCACCGTATTCTGCACTTGAACACGCTACAACGACCATCGGATCATAGTTTTTATCAATAAATTTCCGCGCTTTTTTGATCGCCTCATAAACCGCAATTGTGCCGTTTATGTTCGTTTCAATGGTTTCATACGGCTTGTTCCACGAAACAGTGGGATAGCTCTGCGCCGCGAGATGATAAATCTGCTCCGGCATATATTCAAAAATAATTCTCTCAATATTTTCCGGATATCTCACGTCGCACTCTATCATTTTGATCTCGGACGAAAGCTCGGTTATGTCCGTGGTTGGCTTATAGTATGTGCCTATGACGTTTTTTACCTGAGAATGTAAAAGCTCTACCATGTGCGAACCGACCATTCCTCCGGCACCGGTGACTAAATAATTCATCTTACTTTCCTCCAAAACAATTCTCCTCAATCATCAGACAAATCGCGTGATACACCGGCAAATGCAGCTCCTGCACCATGTACGTCTCGGTCTCCGGCACTTTTATGCACACGTCCGCCATCTCGCTCAGCTTGCTCTCTTTTTGCCCGGTCAGGCCGATGGTTTTCATGCCCTTTGCCTTAGCCGTGACGGCCGCGTAGAGCACATTTTTGCTGTTGCCGCTGGTCGAGATTCCGAGCAGAACGTCGCCCGGGTTGCCGTAACCGTTGACCTGCTGGGCAAAGCATAAAAGAGGCTCGCAGTCGTTTTGGTAAGCGGTCGAGAGCGCCGGGTGGCCGTCCAAAGCAATCGCGGGAAGCGCGCCCTGCAAATTCTCGGCAAGGGTTTTCCCAAGCTCGGGATTCGCGGCTATAAGCTTGTCCGCATAATCTTTCGGAAGCTTTCGCGGGTTCTTAAAGCCCTTCATCAGCTCGCCTACGATGTGTTCCGCGTCTGCCGCAGACCCGCCGTTTCCGGCAATCAGAAGCTTTCCGCCGTTCGCGTAGCAAGTCTCAATTAGCTCATACGCCCCCGCTATGTCGTCCTTGCAAACCGCCAATTTCGGGTATCTTTCAATCAGCAGATCGAGTTGTGCCTTAACTTTTTCGGTCATATGTATCCTCCAAAATTTCATTAACCGCCTTTAGTAAATCACCGTCGGTCGGGATAATTTTCGCCCTGCACCCTGCCGCTTCGCCTGCACCTCTGTCATGCTCTCCGTCGCCTATCATATACGACTGCTCAAGGTCGATGTTGAAGTCTTTTGCGGCTTGAAGCAACATTCCCGGCTTTGGTTTGCGGCAGTTGCAGACTATTTTCAGTTCGGCGACTTCTCCCTCAAACCCGCTGTCGGGGTGGTGTGGGCAGAAGTAAATTCCGTCGACATATGCGCCGTCTTTGCCTAAAAGCGTCTCCATTTTGTTATGTATCTCGTCGAGCTCGGCAAAAGTTACCTCGCCGCGCGCAATAACCGGCTGGTTCGTCACGACTATCGCAAGATAGCCAGACTTGTTTATCTGTTTAATCGCCTCAGAGACGGTCGGCAGCAGCTCGAAATTGTCAATATTTCTAAGGAATCCGACGTATTTGTTAATCGTTCCGTCGCGGTCGAGAAAAATTGCTTTTTGCTTGTTTCTCAGATTTCTTGCGAACACCTTGCCGCTCTCAAAATCTTTTGTGACGGCCTCAAACCGCTCCGGCGTACCCATATCCTTGACATACTCGGGACTATCGTAACAGAACATTTTGTCCGTGCCTGCAAGAGGCTTGAGCAAGTGCCTATCCAAATCTATTTTCGGTAAGTCAATATCGTTTTCCAGAAGCTTCGGGGAGATGATGTGCAGTCCTGCGTTGACGCGATTCTTATAATATTCGGGTCGCTCGTCCTCTTTGGCAAGCCACTTCTGAACGGACTTATTCTCGTCCGCGATTATAAGCCCGCTGTCAAATGGATGATCATTAGGATGTGTAAACAGCGTGGCAAGGGCATTGTGAGCTTTATGAAATGCCACAAAACGGTTAAAATCAATGTTGAAAACCGAGTCGGCGTTAAGAAGCAGAAAATCCTCGGTCAGCTTGTCTCGAAGCTTAAACAGCGCGCCCGCATTGCCGAGAGGCTTGCCCTCCACGAAATAATCTATATGTACGCCGAGACGTTCTCCGTCGCCGAAATATTCGATTATTTTCTCCGCCATGTGGCTGACTGTCAGGATTATATCGGTGAAGCCTTGCTCCATAAGGCACTCTATTTCGTGCTCCAAAACAGGCTTGCCGCAAATCGGGATAAGCGGCTTTGGGATATCCGGGAAAAGTTCCGAGATCCGCGTGCCCCGCCCGCCGGACATGATGACTGTTTTCATTTAATCAACTCTTTTGACTTATACAAAATATGACATAAGTTTAAATCTTTCGCTCAACTTTACAATTATTATTGATGAAACTGTTGAGCCTATAATTACTAACGCAAAACTGCAAATAGAGGGAATGTCTAAAATATTTTCATTAACAAATCCAAGTCCTGTCGTAAATATTGGATGTATGCAAAACAGCACAGTGCTAAATTTTCTCAAAAACAATAGCTTATCTTTTTTGACATTTACTTCCTGCTGTCGTGCAAATATGAATATAAATGCCGAAGTTGGCAGTGCAAATATCGTTAAATTCATCACACTTATTTCTCTAAATTTAAATATCAAAAACGCCTCAGCGCAGAGTAAAAACATGCTTAATACAATTCCCAAGGTTACATTATATCGCTTTATTTTTAAATCATTTTGGGTGATAATATATCCCAAGTAGACATACATAGTTCCAAAAAATAAGCCGTTACGCGTTGTCATGAATATCTTTCTGTAAATTTCAAATACGACTTCAAATTGTGGAACAAGAAATCTGTAGGATTCATATAAAAGTCCGATAATGAACAGTCCAGAAACAATTGTAACTGCATATGATATTTTTAAATTACGCAGCAAAGAAACTAAAACAAGGGCAACCATCAGCGACGGTAGGAACCAAAGATGAAAAAATGAGCCTGAAAAAATAAAATCTTGAATAAACTTCATTACTCCTATAAACGGCGGTACTTTGTCCAAAACATCTTTTAGTACAATAATCGGTATATATACGACTGTCCACGCTAAATACAGCTTTAATATGCGAAGCAACTGATGTTTCAATCTTTGCGTTGAAAACGGCTTTGAGAAAAATAAATAACCCGAAATAATGAAATATATCGGAACTGCCACTGTAGATATGCCGTTACATATTAACGCCGAAAAAACATTATCAGCAGATAAAAAGCTTTGAGCAAAATGTCTTAAAATTACTAAGTATGCCAAAACAACCTTAAGAATATCGTAACTGCCGTGTACCCCCCCCCCCGCTAAATTTTACGGGTTGGATCAAGTTCTGTTCTTCGCTCATGTATTATTCTCCTTTGGAGTGTAGCTCTCCGGCGAGTAGTAGATGACCCTTGTTCCGCCGCTTTCAAATTCAAACGGGACGTAGAGCAGGTCTTTCATCGCCTCCATCACGCTTGCACGGTGTTCGGGCTGGACGTAGAAAATCAGGAATCCTCCACCGCCGGCGCCCAAAAGCTTACCGCCTAAGGCTCCGGCCGCTATGCCCTTTGCATAGAGCGCGTCGATGCCGTCTGTGGAAATCGCCGAACCGGTCTGGCGTTTGAGTTTCCATGTATAGTCAAGCAATCTGCCGAAATCGTCAAGGTTGGCATGTTTGTCCGTCAGAACGTTTTCCGCGTCGTCGACCAAAGCGAGCATTTCCTTGAGCTGGGCGGTTTTGTCGCCCCTGTCCTTGGCATTTGCTTCCTGAACCTCCGACGAAAAACGGGTAAAACCTGTAAAGAACATGACCAAATTTTCATTCAGCCTGCGTTTGCGGTCGGGAGATATTATAACCGGACGGACTTCGTACCCGCCGGCGTTGAAAGTGATTCTGTTGAGTCCGCCGAACGACGCAGCTATCTGATCTTGCCAACCGCCTGCTTCGTTGCAAAGCGTTCTTTCAAGATAAATAGCTTCATCGGCGAGCTTGCCCTTGTCCGCGTATTTACCCTTCAAGGCGTGGAAAGCGTTCAACATACCGACCGCGAATGACGAAGATGTTCCGAGACCCGAGCGAGCGGGCAAATCTGACTCATATGTAAGGCGTATCTCGTGCATGTCGAGCATCTTCATCGCGTTGCGGATAGCTGGGTGTTTTATCTGCTCGACGTCGGTGACCCGCTCTGTCTGCGAATAGCAAAGCTCGGTCGAATAGTCGAAAAATCGCGGCAGATGGCGCACATTGACGTAGCAGTACTTGTCAAACGTCGTCGACAGCACCGCCCCGCCGTGCTTTTCAAAGAATTCTTTCATATCCGTTCCGCCGCCGAAAAATGACATGCGGAAAGGGGTTTTGGTG
>CANQZE010000083.1 GCA_947628255.1 uncultured Clostridia bacterium
CTCGATCTCGGTGGGATGATTGTGCGTCTCGTTTTTGAAGAGCAACAGCCAATCCTCGTCCTTGCCGTCGACGCGGATCTTTATCTTGACGGTGCAAGCGTTTATCTCATCGCTCTCATCGAGTTTGTCAAGCAATCCGCGCTTTTTGAGCAACTTGCAGGCGATCGTGCCGATGTCCATAAGATTTACAGGTTTTGTTCGCCCTATTTCCTCTCGCGCCGCGATATAATCCTTATATGCGTTTTCAAGGATCTCATCCTCGAATTTCACGCTGTCGATCGTCGTCAAAAATGTCGTATGGCGGCAGTGATCCGACCAATAGGTGTCTATCATCCTGATTTCGGTGATGGTGGGATCGCGCTTTTCCGATATAAAATACTCCTGACAGAACGCGATATCGTCCGCGTCCATCGCGAGGCCGTAATCTTTTACGAATTTTTCGAGTCCCGCTCTGTCAAGCGCGGTGAATCCCTTGAGAGTTTCGACCGTCTCGGGGATGTCGTATTTGACTTTGAGCGTCTTTGGGAGTTCGAGCGAAGCCTCTCTGCTCTCCACGGGATTTATGACGTATTTTTTCAATGCCGCGATGTCAGCCTCGCTCGTCTCTCCGTACACGAGATAGAGTTTCGCGGTGCGAATGATCGGGCGCGCTCCCATTGAGATGAGCTGGACGCACTGCGCCGCGCTGTCCGCCCGCTGATCGAATTGCCCGGGCAGGTACTCCACGGCAAACGCCGTCGCGCCGGACATATCCGCGTCTTTGGACGCGATGTCCATCTGCGGCTCGCTGAAAACTTTAGCCACGCAGGACTTGAACAATTTTCTGTCCAATCCCTCTGCGTCGTAGCGATTCAAAACGCGGATCTTTTCTATGCCTTTAAGCCCCAAAAGTTCGTGGCAATCGTTCAAAAGCGTCCTCGCTTCGAGGTCAAAACCGTCTCTTTTTTCAACATATACGCGATATACCATTATTTCTCCCCCAATGCGGCGATTGCGCGCGCGCCTATATCGCGGCGCATATATGCGCCTTCGAACTTCACGCCCTCGGCGAGCGCATATGCCTTTGAAATTGCTTCCTTCAGATCTTTCGCTCTTGCGACCGCGCCAAGCACTCTGCCGCCCGACGTCACAAGTTTGCCGTCCGCGAGCTTCGCGCCCGCGACATATATCTCTTCGTTGTCGGCAGGCTTCGGCAGAGAGATCTCAAATCCCGTCGCATATTTTTTAGGATAGCCGCTTGAAGCGACGACAACGCAACACGCGCTGTCCGAGGAGAACTTCACCATATCCTCTCTCAAATTTCCGTTTCTTGTCGCGAGCATAATCTCAAGCAGATCGCTGTCGAGCAGAGGTAGGATCACTTGCGTCTCGGGATCGCCGAAACGACAATTGTACTCTATCACTTTGGGACCGTCCGCCGTGAGCATAAGCCCGAAATAGAGGCACCCTTTGAATGTCCTGCCCTCCGCGTTCATAGCGGCGATCGTGGGCAGGAAGATCTCCTTCATACAGCGCTCGGCAACGTCGGGAGTGTAATACGGATTTGGCGCGATCGTCCCCATTCCGCCCGTGTTGAGGCCTTCGTCGCCGTCGAGCGCGCGCTTGTGATCCATCGAGGATATCATCGGAATGAGCGTCTTGCCGTCCGTGAATGACAGCACGGAAACTTCGGGACCCGTCAAAAATTCCTCGACGAGAACTCTGTTTCCGCTCTCTCCGAAGATCTTGTCGATCATTATGTCCTTGACAGTCAACCTCGCTTCCTCAAACGAGGATACGATCACCGCGCCCTTGCCGAGTGCAAGCCCGTCCGCCTTGATCACGGTGGGATAGGTCGCGGCTTTGAGATATTCGAGCGCTTCGTCGGCGGAATCAAAAGTTCTGCTCTTCGCGGTGGGAATGCCGTACTTGTTCATAAGTTGTTTGGAGAAAACTTTGCTTCCCTCTATGATAGCCGCTCTCTTGTCAGGGCCGAAACACGGGATGCCCGCCGCCTCGAGCGCGTCCACGGCGCCAAGCGCAAGAGGATCGTCGGGCGTAACAACGGCAAAATCGACTTTGCGCGACAAGGCAAATTCCTTAAGCCCGTTTATATCCGTAGCCTTGATGGGATGGCACTCCGCGTCAGCCGCTATGCCGCCGTTTCCCGGCAAGCAATATATCTTGCCCGCCTTGGGGCTTTTCTTGAGAGCTTTGATCACGGCGTGTTCTCTTCCGCCGCTTCCGACAACCAAAATATCCATAGTTCCTCCTGCACAAATCACTGCTTTATCAATGCAAAATTGCCACTTTAAGTGCGGTTAGGGCAAAATCAATGGTGGAAAAGCCTCATCCCAGTGAAGCACATCACCATTCCGTATTTGTCCGCCGCCTCGATCACAAGGTCGTCTCTCACGGATCCGCCGGGTTCCGCGACGTAGCTTACGCCGCTCTTGCGCGCTCTGTCTATATTGTCCGAGAATGGGAAGAACGCATCGCTTGCAAGAGATACGCCCGAGATAGTCTTGAGATATTCCGCCTTTTCCTCGCGGGTGAACGGTTCGGGTCGCACCGCGAAATTATTCCTCCACACGTCGTCGCCGATGACATCCTCCGCGTCGTCCGAGAGATATATGTCGATGATGTTGTTCTTCTCGGGTCTGCCGACGCCATCCGCAAATTTGAGTCCCAACACTTTCTCGTGCTGCCTCAGATGCCACAGGTCTGCCTTTTGCGCGGCGAGGCGAGTGCAATGTATGCGCGATTGTTGTCCCGCGCCGACGCCTATCGCCTGCCCGTCCGTAGCAAAGCACACGGAGTTGGACTGCGTGTATTTGAGCGTGATGAGCGCGACGATCAGATCGACCGCCTTCTCCGCGGGCAGGTCCTTGTTTGACGTGACGATATTCTTCAAAAGTTCGCCGTCGATCTTGAAGTTGTTCCTTCCTTGCTCAAACGTGACGCCGAAAACCTGTTTGCGCTCCGTCTCCTCGGGAAGGTAATCCTTGTCTATCTGCACGATATTGTAGGCTCCCTTGCGTTTGGAACTCAAGATCTCGAGCGCCTGCTTTGTGTAGGCGGGAGCAATTATGCCGTCGGAAACCTCGCGCGCGATTATCTTTGCGGTCGTGGCGTCGCACTCGTCGGAGAGCGCGATCCAATCGCCGAAGGAGGACATCCTGTCCGTCCCCCTTGCCCTGGCGTACGCGCAAGCGAGAGGAGAGTCGTCAAGCCCTTCGATGTCGTCGACAAAACAGGATCTCTTCAACTTGTCGCCAAGCGGCTTGCCTATCGCCGCGGACGTCGGCGAGACGTGCTTGAAGCTCGTTGCCGCGACGTATCCCGTGTTCTCCTTTATCTCCTTGACGAGTTGCCAGGAGTTGAGCGCGTCGAGAAAATTGATATATCCCGGTCTGCCGTTCAAAATCTTCACGGGAAGATCGCCGCCGTTCGCCATAAAAATGCGCGCGGGCTTTTGATTTGGGTTGCATCCGTATTTCAAAGAAAATTCGTTCATATATCTCCTGCACTGTCGGAAAATGCCGACATATTATGATATTTTTGTCAAAAAACTCTCGACGTTTCGCATATTTTGCAAAATTTGCCGCTTTGACAGCTTTGAGTCAATGCCTCATTTTTGGTATTTGTTGACGATGATCTCCTCTTCCTCTCCGCTTATCAGATCGTACGAGCGGCACACAAGGGATATTTTGTTGCTCTCGTCAAGGCTGTTCCAAACTTCCTCGGCAAGTTCCTTGGCGGTCGCGGGGAGCTTAACTCTTATCGGTTCGCCCTCGAAAGTAGGAAGCGGATTTCCGTCCTTCTTGTACGTGTGGATGAAGTGTCCAAGCCCGCTGAGCGGCTCATAAGAATAGAAATATCTGTTGCAAGCCCTGCCCTTTGAGTCCGCGCTCTTCAAAATGGACATCTCGTACGTATAGCCCTTCCTCTTTTTGCCGAGGTGGAGTATCGCGCTTATGCGCGGCGTGAAATTGGGCGCGTCGGGTTCGAACTCCCTTGTCATCAGCGCGTGGCGGAAGCATTTGCCGTCCTTGAGCGCCGTCTCGATCGTGTCCGTCTGGTCGCCGTTTGTGACGATGACGTCTGAGCCGACAACTCTGACGGGAGCGTAGATGATGAGACTCGGATCCTTGACTTTGCTTTCGTCGTACGGTTCCGTAAAGATCGCTTCATCCTTTTTTAAAAACACGCGGTTGCGGCTGTTGTCGCTTCTGCCCATTATGAAATAGGCAAACAGCGCCTTTTTGCCGTCCGAGCTTTTGCCGACGATGATGCCGCGCCCCGGATAGGCGTTTGATCCAAGCAATTTTGAGATGCTCTTTCTTGCGTATGACATATCTCCTCCAATTGGTCGCCTATGGCGTTATTTTTTTTATTTATCACTTTATGCAAGCGTTTTTGACATATAAAATGCCATTTTTGAGTTGTCAGCGTGCGCACAGCTTGCTTGCGACAAGCTCAACGGCTTCGGGCAGGATCACCCATTCCGCCTCGCGCATAACGCGCTTTTGAAGCGTCTCGGGAGTATCGCCGTCCTGCACATTTACGGCTTTTTGCAAAATTATGGGACCGCCGTCGCACTCCTCCGTGACATAGTGAACGGTCGCGCCCGTCACCTTTACGCCGCGCGCAAGCGCCGCCTCGTGTACGTGAAGTCCGTACATTCCCACTCCGCAAAAGCTCGGGATGAGCGCGGGATGCACGTTGATGACGCGCCCCTCATATTCCTTGATGAACTTCGCGGACAGCACTGTCATAAAGCCCGCAAGCACGATCATTTCTATCCCCTCTTTTTTGAGCGCGGCAAGCATAGCGTCCTCTCGCTCCTGTCTCGCGGGAATACTCTTTCTGTCAAAGACGAGCGTCTTTATGCCATATCTCTTTGCGCGCTCAAGCACATACGCGCCCGCGTTGTCCGCGACGACGAGGCAGATGTCGCCGTGCGTCCCGCCTCGACCCCGCTCATTATCGCCTGAAAATTTGTGCCGCCGCCCGAGCAAAGCACCGCAATTTTGACTTTTTCCATATCGTCCTCACTTGAGCGTTACGCCGCCGCCCTCGACCATTACTCCGAGTTTGTAGGCGGCAACACCGTTCGCCTTCAAAATTTCTATCGCCCTGTCCGCGTCCTCGCTGTGGACTATGACCGTCATTCCCACGCCCATATTGAATGTGTTGAACATATCGTGTTCGCTTATGCCGCCCTTGTCTTGGATGAGCTTGAAGATCGGCGGGATCTTGACGTCCTTTTTGTAAATCGTCACGCCCAGCCCGTCAGGGAAGGAACGCGGCATATTTTCATAGAAGCCTCCGCCCGTGATATGGGATACTCCAAGCGTTTCCACTTGCTCGAAAAGCGCGAGCATAGGTTTAACGTATATCACCGTGGGTTCGAGAAGCGCCTCGCCGAGCGACTTGCCGTCAAGCTCCGCAACCGGCGCGTTCAGATCGGCATTTTCGATGTCGAACACCTTTCGCACAAGAGAAAAGCCGTTGGAGTGGACGCCGCTCGACGGGAGCGCGAGCATAACGTCCCCCGCCCTCATTTTTTTGTTGTCTATGATCTTGTCGCGATCCACGACTCCGACCGTAAAGCCCGCGATGTCATAGTCGTCCTCGGGCATAGTGCCGGGATGTTCCGCCGTCTCGCCGCCTATGAGCTGACAGCCCGCCTGCACGCAACCTTCCGCCACACCGCCGACGATCGTCGCTATCTTCTCGGGGATGTTCTTGCCACACGCGATATAATCGAGGAAAAACAGCGGTTTTGCGCCGCAACAAAGCACGTCGTTGACGCACATCGCGACGCAATCTATGCCTATGGTGTCGTGCTTGTCGAGCAATTGGGCGACGCGCAATTTCGTGCCGACTCCGTCCGTCCCCGAAACAAGCACAGGTTTTTTTATACCCTCGAGGTCAAGCGGAAACAGCCCGCCGAAACCTCCTATGACGTCTCTGCCGTCGGGGAGTG
>CANQZE010000084.1 GCA_947628255.1 uncultured Clostridia bacterium
CAATTCCTTTGCCCACTCAATGGCTTCCTTTTTGAAGTAGTCGCCGAGCGACCAACTGCCCAACATCTCGAAAAAAGTGCAGTGCGACGCGTCTCCGACCTCGTCGATATCTCCCGTACGCACGCAGATCTGCACGTCCGTGAGGCGCTTTCCCGCGGGGTGCTTCTCGCCGAGCAAATACGGCACGAGCGGATGCATTCCCGCCGTCGTGAACAGCACTGTGGGATCGTTTTCGGGGATGAGCGACGCGGACGCTATCACGGCGTGCTGTTTCGAATGATAAAAATCAAGATAGAGTTTTCTCAGTTCCTCAGAGCTCAATCGTTTCATAAAAATTTCCTCTATTCTCCCGCTCAAAGCGGTTTATATTTTCTTGTTGTCGCGAGGGAGGCGCTCCTTGTCCCAAAAGCGAGAGCGCTTTTCCACCTCGATCTCTTTTTTGCACAGCGTCCTGACGGCGACGCCCTGCTCCGACAGTTTCTCGGCGAATCTCTCCTCGAGATCCTCCTCTTTTATCGCGCTCGTAAAGCAGAAAGTCGTCTGCCCGCGGAAGCTCGTCACGGCGAGATTTTGCACGTTGTTTTTGGACGCGTTGAGGTTGAACGCGACGCTCTCCACGCCCAACTCGGGCGGGATCTCTATCCTGCCGAGGTTGCTGATGATGATGGTCTGCCTCGAGCGCATAAACAGCCTTCCGATCCTCGCGCCGAGCTTCTTGAGGAAGAGCGGCACGACGCTCATCAGCGGCGCGGTCATTCCCTTGACCGTCGTGGAGAGCTGTCTGAGCAGATTTTCGCGTTTGAGGCCTTCGGCGAGCTGCGCCTTCGCCTCCGCGACGTAATCCGCAAGTTCCGCGCAACCTTTAGGCTCGATGACGATCCGCGCGAACAGCACGAAGTTGCGCTGTGTGCGCGATGGGAAAAACGCCCTGAGATTGACGGGGATCATCAGCACGATGGGCTTGTCGGACCCGTCGAGATCCTCTATACAATTTGCCATCAATCCCGCAAGATACGCCGTGAATGACGCGTCCGCCGCCTTGACTTTGCTCAAGACGTCGGCGCCGTCCGCCGCAAAGCGCGTGTAGCCGTAACTGCCCTCGACGGGAGTCCCTATGCGCCTGTGCGGAGTGACGCCCGCCATACCCTTGAGGTCGATCTCGCCGAGCTTTATCGGCTTATAATATCTGATGAAGGCGTCCTCGTCCCTCTCCTCGCTCGGGATATTCTCGACGTCGTCGTCCGGTCCCGCGTCTCTGCCTTCGAGCGATCTCAATCGCTTGACGATCGCAAGCATAAACGCAAGCGCGCCGTTGCCGTCCGCCAGCCCGTGGAAGAAATCCATATGTAATTCCTTTCCCGCGACGCCGAGGCGGAAAAGATAGCCGTTTGACTGTTTTTTGTCGATCGGCAGCAGGATATGCCCGTCAAATTCGCAAACCTTTGCGCGCGCGTCGTTCGGCACGAGCTTGTACCAAGCGTACCCCGCCTTGAGTTTGGTCTTGAACGTCGCAAAGAGCGGCAACGTCTCGTTCAGCGCGCGCTCGAGCAGGGCGGGATCGACTTCCGAATCCAGCCCGATCGCGATGTGAAAGAGACTTTGCGCCTTTTTTGTGGCAATGATCGGATAGAATCTTGCCGAACAATCAAGTTGTATGCCGCGCTCCATATCAGTCAAGTCCGCACTCCGAAAAAAATCAATGAATATATTCTATTCTTTTTTAATATTATTGTCAATGAAAAGGAGACGATATGGACAAAACAAACCAAAGCGCGACTTCAAAATCATATTCGATAGGCGCCGAGCAAAAGCAGAGCACCTCGACGCACAAGCTCGAGATCGACCATCACAGGATGTTCTCTTTGACGGGAGTCAAGGACGTTCCCATTTTCACGGACAAAAACATCACAGTCATTCTCGACGGCGAGACGCTCACGATCACGGGACAGAATTTTTCCGTCAAAAATCTTGACATAGAAAACGGAAAGTTGAACGCGCTCGGCGACGTGCGCGCGCTCAAATATTCCGCGTCGGGTTCGGGATCGCTCGTGAAGCGCATCTTCAAATGATATGAACGCGTCAAACGTTGCGTTGCTCGGCGCGCGGGCTTCCTCGCAGGCGGCGGCGTTCGGACTTTGCCTTGCGGCGGGTCTCGTCGCGGGAGTCGTCGCGCTGCTATATCTACGCAGATCGAGCGCGCCCGAAAGGATACTTCTCGATCTGTTCGCGACTCTCGTCATAGGCGCGGGAGCCGTCTGTTGCACGGAGTTTTTTCTAGGCGGCAAACCCGAGCTTTATGGGATCGTCGCCTATCTTTGCGGAGCCGCCGCCCTGCCCTCCGTCGTACGCGCCGTGAGAAATCGCCGCGCGGCAAAAAGGACCAAGGATCGCTTTTAGACGGCAAAATATCCCACAAAACTCCGTCGAACTTTCGCGATTCTCATCATTTTCGGCGTGACCCGCGCGCATATGTCCCAAAAATGCCGCTTTTTCATAAAATCGAAGGCATTTTGTCTGTCTTTGCGGTCTTGTTTCTCTCACACGCAATATATGGTAGTATGAGGCGAAGGTGGACACTATGAGCAACGTCAAACATCCCAAATGCGCGATGAGAGATCTCGCCGCAAAAGCAAAAGAGCGCCTCAGCAAAGGCGAATATTCCGAGCCTCTCGCGCCCGGCAACATCACGCCGAGACAGCGCGAGATCTTCCTCAAACTTTACGAACTCAAAAAACACGGCGAAGAGGTCCTCAATCCCATCGCCCAGTTGGCGGACGAGGAGCTTATGCGTTCGCTCACCCACGAGGAGCGTCAACGCTACATAATCCAGCTCGCCTCCGACTACGTCGCCGTCAAGGGTATGCTCGAGACGAGCGACAAATCGGGCAAAACTCCCCCGCGCAGATAAATCTATTCCGCCTCCCGTCCCGCCTCGCCTCGCGGGATACGGACATAAGCGTAGGGCAAAGACGCCGCGCGCGTGGACAGGCAATGTCTGAGATATGCGTCGCGAGCGACAGACTTCAGCACTCCGACAAGCGGCACGTACAGCGCGCCCACCGTGACGGCGGAAGAGACGACGTGTACGAGATCGAAATACAGTCCGCGCAAATAGTAAGCGACAAAATATTTCTCAAGCTCCAACGAACTCAATTTTCCGACAACGAACAACGTAGTTATCCCCGCGTCCAAAAATCCGAAAAACACGCTGAAAACCGCCGCCGTCAAAACCGCGACGGGCAATCTCCTCCCCCTGAGCGCGGAAGCCGCGATCCCAAGCAGAGGCCAATACGCAAAATACAGCGCGTTCCACGTTCCCACGCCATACAGCGCCATCTCGACGGAGCAGAATATAAGCGTGGCGGGCAGGACGTATCCTATGCCCAGCGCGGAGCCGTACACGATGACAAGCACGGTCACGATCTCGACGTTCGGGATGAAGGACAGCGCAAGTTTGCCCACCGTGAGCAACGCCGCCATAAAAGCCACTCTGACAATATACAGCGTGCCGAGTTTTGCTTTGTCTTTGCCTGAATTTTCACTCATTTTGCAAAAAACAGTATTTTATATGCAAAAAATCGTATGATAAAGTGCTTTTTCAGTATGTAAGCAACACAAACAGATACGTCGCGCCGCTCCGCACGGGCAGGCTTTCCACGCCGTAACTCGAGCTGTGAAAAGTCTTGTCTCCCCGCGTTATGGGTTCGTCCCACGCGGGGTCGTACAGCGTGAGATCGTCGATGTCGTGATACACGCTCACAAAGCTGTTGCCCGACGGCTTGAGACTGCCGAGGCTGTCTATATACGCTCCGTATTGCCCGTCGTGATACTCGTATGTTATCTTGCCCGCCTCTTTGAGTTGGACGAGCAGATCCTGCACATACTCCGCGTCCGTCTTGACGAAATAGCTGTCCTCGCCGATGATGACGGTCGCCTCCTTCTCGCCCGTCTCGATGACGGGTGCGCCGAGTTTTTTGAGGTTTCCGCAACCCGCAAAAGCCGCAGCGAGGATCGCGACGAGCGCAATCAAGGCGAGCGTCGCAAAAATCTTGTTTCTTTTCCCGAACATAAAAAACCCTCCGTATGTTCTTTTCGGAGAGTATGCGCAAAAATCGCGACGACCGCCTTTTTTCGCACGTTCCCTCCGAACGGTTTTCTCGCCGCGCATAGAAGATTTACGCGACGGCAGGGCAGGTCTCCTGACTTGCGACTCGACGGCGAATTTCGAGCGGGCGCCTTCCTCAAAAGCGAGTGGCGTTGTCCCTTTGACGCTCACAGTAGCGGGGGCTGCGACGGATTTGCACCGTCTTCCCTATTCTCGCGCTCTCGCGCGCACCCTACCGCGATACTTTAGCACATCCGAGCGGCATTTGCAACTCCTACGCGCATTTTGCACGCGAGATATGCGCGGGTCAGCCGATTTTTGCGTTACGTCTTTGCGACGAACGACGTCGAAGCGTAGGCGAGATATGCTCGAGATAGACCGTTTTTTCCAAATTTCGGCAAAAATCGCGCAGCGCAACAAAAAGCTCTTTCCCGTCAAAAATCAAATTATTTTTTTTGACAACTCTTATTGACTTATCGCGCGAATAATAATATAATAACATCAAGAATATATTTTGGTAGGAGTGACATTTATGGCAATGTACACCAGATGCCCGGCTTGCAAGTCGGAGATCGCCTTTGAGCCGCCGGCGAACATAGCAAGTCTCCCCGAGGACTACAAACATCGTATCAAATGCCCCAGTTGCGGCGTAACGATCGGCGTCAAACTCAACAAGATAGAGAGGCAACCCGTTCAGGAGACACCTTTGGCGGTCAGCCCCATCGAGACGCCCGCGGCGGAACAACCCGTCACCGTCCCCGAGAGAAGCCTTGACAAGCCCAAAAAGAAAGCAGGCACGGGCAGGAACATCTTTATGATGATCGTCTCTCTGCTCTTCATTGCGGCAAGCGTCCTCGCGTATCTCATCAACACCAATACGGTCAATATTGGCGAAAGCACTTTCGGCCTCGGATACATAGACGGCATTGCCTGTTGGGAACTCCTCGTCACGGATTTCGCCAACTTCAAAGCAATGTTTGAAGCGGATATGGTCGCGGGCATTTTGGCGATTATGCCAATGGCATTGTTCACCCTCTCCTGCATCACGTTTATCGTCGCATTGATCTCCGCTTGCGGAAAGAAATACAGCAGAGCGTTCAACCTCATTTGGGCGATCATAATATTTGTGGCTGGACTCGCCGTCATCTTCACGCCCTATTTCGCTCCCGATGAAGCGCTCGCAAAAGTCTTGTTCGATGGCGAAGATAAAATCTCGATCTTCAACTATCTGCAATATATGTTCCAAGACGGAAAGGCATATTGCATCGTTGCGCCCGCGGCGTTGGGCTTGATACAATTGCTCTTCTCCTTCTTCTTCCTTAGGTCGCTCGAGATCGACGACGACGAGGAATGACGTCAACTTGCATCGCACAGTCAAACGCCTCGCTTCACGCGAGGCGTTTTTGTATCTTTTTTTGCGTTGAAGATCGGCTTTTGATCCGCGCTCGCCGTATATGAGTCGATCAAGCCGTGCGCATTCCCTGTTCCTCACTGTCTATCACAAACAGGATGTTCGCCTCGTCGCCCGTGAGCGCGTCTATATACACAAAATAGGTGCCGTCGCTCTCGCATTCATACTCGTATGTCAGCGCCTCGCGGGTGCCTCTCAACGGGATGAGCGCCAATCTGCCCTCGCTTATGGGGCGTATCGTGAGCGATCCCGCCGCCTGCTCTTCGGATACGGCGGGGCGCGCGAGATCTCTCTCCCTGTGGTTCAACGCATAGTGCGTGGCGTCAAAGCCTATGACTTTGCCGTCCTCCTCGCGCAATTTGACCTTGACAAG
>CANQZE010000085.1 GCA_947628255.1 uncultured Clostridia bacterium
CGCGCGAGAGAAAACTCCGCTTTCGGTGTTTGAAAATAAGGGCGTATGCTTGGAGCAGTCGATCCCGAGGTCCTTCGCCGCCTTGAAAGCCAACTCCAACAAATCGCCGTCGCTCTTTTCAAAACAGTTGAGTTCTCTTGCGTTGACCTGCAGACACTTTTTCTCGCGGAGGATGTTCGACACAATGAAAGCGGTCTCCTCTCCGAAATCCTGCCTGTGCGCGTCCATAAACGCCATCGCGCCCCTCATCCCGACCGCGCCGCTGCCCGCGAGCAGAACGCAAACCTCGGTATTTTCAAACTGCACGTCTTTCAGCCCTATCAACGCGTGCGCCGCGGTGACTGCGCCGCTGAGTCCGTCGTTGGCGCTGTCTATGACTTTTTTCCTGCTGATAAAGAAATATGTCGCCGCCCAAGGTATGACGAAGAATATCCCCGCAAGTCCCGCGTACAGCATATTTCCCTGCGCGATGCCCGCGCCTATCCCGCCGATAAGCGCCCATCTCGCGATGTTGATGGCAAGCAGATATGCCGCGCCGATGATGTTGAGCGCCCTCTGTATGACGAACAAAGCGGCGCCGAACGCATATTTTGTGTGCCACTCGTTGCCTGCGTCATAGTGCGAGACAAGCACTATCCTCTTTTTGACTTCGCCCTCGCAATGCTTGACGGCATAGACGTTTTGAGACTCGGCTTGCTTGAATAGCGGATCGTACATCCGCTTGAACAGCACGTATTCCGAAAAATACGGCGCTATGCCCACGATGAGCAACAGTATTGAGACCAGCGCAGAAAAGAAATACGCCGCAAAGGAGAGCAAAATGCAAGTGACGGTGAAATTGATCCAGCCGTAATAAGCCTGCGGATATGTTTTGAAAGTTTCGACTCGGACGTCCTCCGTCCCTTCGCTCAATCGTTGCGCGAGAAAATCGGCGGCTTGCTTTTCCGCTTCCGTTCCCGAGTAGCGCTTGTCGATAATTTTGCAAATATGCTTGATATCGTCCGCAACAGACGAGGCGACATCAAAAGCGTCTACGGACAGCTTGCAAACTTTCATATTATCCCCCAATACTCAAATTTGCCATAAGTACTTTGAGCATCATTCTGACAACCTCGAGGCTGTCGGAATCGACGCCCTGCACGACCTTCTCGAAGAAGTGGCGATTTGCTTCCGCGATGACGTCCGCGACCGCGCGCCCCTCTTGAGTCAAGGTGAGATCCTGCTCTCGCTTGTCCTGCTCCGAAATCGAAGCGACAATATACCCTTTTGCTTTGAGCAGCTTTACGCTCCTCGAAAGCAACGCCTTGGACACATCGTAATCCGCCGCGATCTGACTCGCCGTGGACACTGTGTCCAGCGAGCTGAGGACAACGATCTCATTGGGCGACAGGTCATAACCGTCCAAAGCCTTAAGTTGAAAATCCTGATATGCACGGCTGATTTTTCTGAACGCCACAAGATAGAATGAAACGATGCCCAAATCCTTATCCAAAATGTCTTTCATTTTTGCATCGGCTCCTTTTTTTATTCCACCCATGTTGCAAAAAGATATCTGCGCATTATGTCTTTTCTCAAGTCTTGGTATCTATTGCCGCACGTATGTGTGCAATCTTATGCCCCGCCCTAATGCGGGCGGGGACTTCGATCATATCTTTGAGGATCACTCCTCGTCTTTCGGCGCTTCCTCGGCGGGAGCGTCCGCTTTCGGCTCATCTTCCGCTTCTTTTTCGGAGATGTCGCCAAGGTCCGACTCCGGAGCGGCGTTTTCGCCCTCTTCCGTCTCTTCCGGAACAGGTTGATTGCTCTCGTTGGGCAGGATCACCGTGGGCGCAAAGCCCTCTCCCGCGAGCTGCTCCGTCTCGCCTGCGTCGAGGTTCTCCCCATTTGCATTTGCCGCCGCTTCCTTGCGACGCTTGATCTCCGCGACCGCCTCTTGTTGCTCCTTCTCGTTGAACTTATAGAAGAAGAGCGGGATGACCGTCAGGAAGAAGGATATCGTCGCGACGAGCATAAGGATGATCCACATCGTATCCTTGTTCGCGGGCGTCAACTGAGAAGGATCGTTTGCCTTAACGTCGGCAAGATAGTATGCCAGCACGCCGACAAACGCGCCGACCGCCATACCGATCTTGTTGATGAGCGTCTGCATCGCAAAGCAGATGCCCTCCGCTCTCTCGCCCGTCTTGAGTTCCAAATATTCAACAGTATCGCCGATCATCGCGTAGGTGACGATGTTGCCGAAGCCCGTAGGCACGCCCGCTATGACGAGCGCGACGATCAAACACGCCAATGTTGCCGCGCTTGTATACTTGCCCTGATCCCCGCACATATACGGCACGAGGAACGCGATGAGCATCGCCACGCCGCCTATGATATGAGACCAAATGTAGGTGTTGCGCTTGCCGACCTTCTTTGTGAAGTACGGCACGAGCAACGACGCGATGAGTCCGCCCGGAACGATCGCCATCGTGAACACGGTGTAGAGCGCCTCGCCTCTGAACTCAACCACATTCGGGATTATCGTAAATCCGACGTCCGCCATAACGTATTTCGCAAAGTACAGGCCGCCTGTGTAAGTGAACAGCATCCTCGCCGCGCCGCCTATGCCCGAAAGCACTATGAGCATCAAAGGCTTGTTTTTGAACAACAGCTTGAGGTTGTGCTTGAGAGACGGGGGCGCCTCGAGAGACTGATTGCGCTCTTGGGTATTCTTAAACCCTAGGAAGAACAGCGGAAGCGCTATGGCGCAACATACGATCGCAGCAATGAAATAGATATATCTCAACTTGCCCGCCGCCGCGTCCGGCGCGAGACCCGCGGTCATATTGGACGTGATCATCGGGACGATGATGGTGACAAGCCCTGCGCCCAACGTGCAGAACAGACGCGCCACCGTCAACATATTGCCGCGACGATAGGTGTCGTTGGACATCGCCGTGGAAAGTCCCCAATACGGAACGTCCGCCACAGTGTACACCATTCCCCAAATCAGATAGACGATGGTCACCGCCGCAAATCCGCCCGGATTGTTCGGATACCAAGGCAGGAAGCACAATATCGTCATCAGCATTATCGGGATCGCCATCCACTTGAGATAGGGACGGCATTTGCCCCAACGCGTGCGGGTGCGATCCACGATGGACCCCATAATCGGGTCGTTGGCGGCGTCATAGATGCGCGCAAACAGCATCAATAACGCGACAGACAGCGCGCTGAAACCTATTGCGTCCGTCATAAACACCGTGAGATAGGACCCGACGATGGTGCAGATGAGATTCTGCCCGAAGCCGCAGATAGAAAAGCTCAGCGCTTCTTTTGGTTGCATCTCGCCGTCGCCGGGAGTGGAACCGAAGATCTTGTGCCAAAAGCCCCTCTTGGGCGCGGCAACCGCCGTGCCGTCGGATGAGACGCTCACGGGGATCTCAGACTCCGACGTCTGAGAAACATTCTGTTTTTTGCTCATAATTTCTCCCTGTTTTGGCCGCGCTTTCGCGCAGTGCCGAATAATAAATATATTTTAGCAATAAATTTTATAACTTTCAATAGCAAATTAGAGATTTTTTAATATAATCAAGATATTTTTCAATATTTCTTGCCCTTTCCGCCTCTCTCAAAACGCAAAAAGCCTTCGGGAGGCTTCAAAACGGCGACAAAATGCGGATCTTCAAAACAAAATTACGAGATCAATCTTCAAAAACGTCAAAAAGTTGCGCCATAACCTTGCTCACGACGGACGAATCGTATCCCTTTTGCATCAGATGCGCATAGACCTTGCCCGCGCCGCTCTTGTCGGCGATCTTCTTGGCGAGCGCATACTTCCTGGCTTCCGCGTCGCATTTTTCAAGCTCGACGTCGTCGCTGACGATATCGTCGATCAGGTTTGCGGCGAGTTCCTTTTGCACGCCCTTCTCCTGCGTGAGTTTGTACAACAGCTTTTTCTTGCCCAATCTTTGAGAGTAATAGGACAAAAACGTGCGCACATATTCCGCGTCGTCGATATAGCGGTATTTCTTTGCGCGTTCGACGGCGTACTCCACCTCGTTTTTGTGATAGCCCTTACGATACAAATTCTCCTTGCACTCTTTTTCGGAACGAGGCGCCGCGGTCAAATATTTGAGCAGAGCGTCATACGCCTTTGACGCTCTTTCTTCATTCAATTCATAGTGATCGTTCTCTTGCATATCCTCACCTCGCGACGCAAAATTTGCGCAAAATGAAATCTGCGCAGTATTTTCAAAATCGATGTTTATCCCAGCGTTTTGAATTGAAAAACTCCCGTTTTTGCGATTTTGGCGCGCCCGAGCGTGATCTCGCTCGCGTCCGCGACAAAGCTCTCGACGCCGTCCTCTTCCACATACACGCTCATCTCGACAAAGTCCTTGTAATCCACATTGTCAAGCGCGCGCCCGGCCTTTCTTATCGCCTTTTCAACAAGCGCCAGATCCGCATATTCTATGGATATTTTCAGCAATTCGCATCTGCGTTTTTCACAAATTTTCGCCGCCTTCAAAGCCTCTGCGGCGGCGCCCGAATATGCGCCGACCAACCCGCTCGCGCCCAGTTTTACGCCGCCGAAATAGCGCGTGACGACGATGGCGGTCTTTTTCAGATCCTGCTTTTTGAGTACGTCGAGGATAGGTTGTCCCGCCGTGCCGCCCGGCTCTCCGTCGTCGCTGAACCTTGCCGCGTTGCCCGCCTCGTCGCTGATGTAGGCATAGCAATTGTGTGTGGCGTCGGGATATCTCCCTCTCACCTCGCGCACGAATGCCTCCGCCCCCTCGCCGTCCACCTCGCCCTTGACGGTAGCGATAAAACGGGAGCGTTTGATCTCCTGCCTCGCCTCATATTCTCCGTCGACATAGCGATAACTCTTCATTGCGATCTTGTATGCGTCTTTTCTCAAATAAATATGGGCAGACGTTTCTGCCCATAACGTTGCGGTCTCACTCCACCGTCACTCTGTAAAAATTCTTTTTGCCCTTCTGAAGCACAAAGCCTTTTACGAGCTGTTCCTCCGTGAGCGTCGCCATAATGTCGGTGACCTTCATCCCGTCCACGGATATGCCGCCGCCCTGTATCAGCCTTTTCGCCTCGCCCTTTGACGGCACTTTCGCGATATGAACAAGCACCTCGGAAATTTGCGTCATCCCCGCGGGGATCGTTGCGGAAGGCATATTCTCGGCGTCGCCCGAGAACGCCGCGCGCGCCTTTGCAAGCGCGTTCTTTGCCTCGTCCTCGCCGTGTACGAGCGCCGTCAACTCATACGCAAGGCGCTCCTTCGCTTTGTTCATACGCTCGTCGTTGTATCTTGTCAGCTCCGCGATCTCGTCAAGCGGCAGGAACGTCAAAAATCTGAAAACTTTTTCGACGTCCGCGTCCGCGATATTTCGCCAATATTGGAAGAAATCGTACGGCGACGTCTTTTGAGGGTCCAGCCACACCGCGCCCTTTGCCGTCTTGCCCATCTTTATGCCCTCGCTTGTCGTGAGCAACGCGAACGTGATCGCAAAAGCGTCCTTGCCCTCTTTGCGGCGAATGAGATCCGCGCCCGAAAGCATATTGCTCCACTGGTCGTCGCCGCCGCACTGAAGCACGCAACCGTACTTGCGATTGAGCACGAGAAAATCGTAGGATTGCATAAGCATATAGTTGAACTCGAGGAAAGTCAATCCCTTCTCCAATCTTTGCTTGTAGCACTCCGCCGTGAGCATCCTGTTGACCGAAAAACTCGCGCCGACCTCGCGCAAAAAGTCTATATAGTTGAGGTCGAGCAGCCAATCCGCATTGTTGACGAGTATAGCCGCGTTTTCACCGTCGAAGCGAATGAA
>CANQZE010000086.1 GCA_947628255.1 uncultured Clostridia bacterium
GGGCGCGGTATGCGTCCCCTGCTCCGTTTTGATGATATTGTCGGGCAGATACGCCGCGACGTCACTTTGCGATGTAAATGATCCCGACAGTCCCCGGGCCCGCATGCACGCCGACGACAGGACCTATCGCATAGCGCCAGATATCCGCGTTGGGATAGTTCTCCCTCACGCGCGCCGCCATATCGTCCGCCACCTGCGCGTTGTCCGCGTCGAGGATGATGACGGGGCCGTCAAAAGCGGGATCGTAGCGCTCCTCGAAAGTTTTCATCATAAAGTTGACCGCAAGCGGAAGTCCCGTTTTTTTGGCGCAGACGTCAAGTTTTCCGTCGATGACGGTGAGTACGGGTTTGATGTTCATCAAATTTCCGATCTTGGCCTTTGCGGGAGAGATCCTGCCTCCGCGGGCGAGGTATTTCATATTTTCGACGGTGAAATAGATGCCCACCCTGTCTCTGACGCTCTCGAGGTAGTCGTAAGTCGCGTCGATATCGTCGCCGTGTTCACGGCAATATTTTGCGCCGAGATACACCAAAATGCCCGTGCCGAGGCAGATGTTGAGCGTGTCGAAGCGGCGATATTTGACGTTGGGATATTCCGTTTTCAAGCGGTTGATCGCGATCTCGAGATAGTCGAAAGTCTTGGACATCTTGGATGAGAACGCGATATACAGGATGTCGTCGCCCTTTTCGAAGAAGGGTTTGAATATTTCATAATAGGTCTCCTCATTGAGGCCCGCCGTGGACGCCGCCGCGCCGGCTCTCATTTTGCCGAAGAACGCTTTGGGGTCGAAGGTCTCGCCGAGGTCCGCGAGCTTTTCCTCTCCGTCGAGGATATAGGGCATACGGATGACCTCAACGTTATATTTGTTCGCATAGGTATAATAGAGTTCGCTGTCGGTATCGCAAAAGATAGTTGCCATAAAAAACCTCCGTTTGCATTTTTTCATATTTTAGCAAACTCGGCGGGCGCTTGTCAACTGTTGGAGGGCGCGTTTGTTCCCATCATATCGCCGCCGTAAATTGCCCAAACGCAAATATATGTTGATTTTTAATGCTTGTTTAAGTATAATGAACAAATAATTGATGTATAAATAAACAGAGGAATATTATGGACGATTTCAACAACTTTTTCGACAATCAAAGCGATCCTCAACCCGTGCGCACACCCATATATCACACGCCGGAACCGACCGAGAAGCGCCCGAAAACCAACGTCGTGACGATAATCAGCGTCATCATCGCGGTTTTGATGACCCTCGTCGTGATCGTAAACGTCATCGTGCTTGCGACTCTCAAGGACTCCATCGCCAAGGAGTATGCCGAAAGCCTCGCTCAGCAGACCTATGACCAATATGTCAAGGCTATGCAGGACGTGCTTGACGACTCGTCGCTCTCAGAGGACATCAAAAACAGCGCCACTCAAAGCGCCATCGACGCGATCAAGGCGTCCGTTGGCGAAGTCGCCTACGCGCATTCGCCGAGCGTCGCGCGCATCTATATGTCCCAAAGCGGCAACGTCAACAGCAGCTCCGCGATGGCGACCGCGTTTTTGATCACCGACGCGGACGCAAACAATCCTCAGCGCTATCTAATCACCAACGCTCACTGCGCGAGATACGCCGCAAAAAGGACGGTGGGCGGTCTATGGACCGGCTATACGGAATCCTATTGGGCAAGCTACGGCAAGATCGTCGCGATCTTCGACGGCGAGGACGAAGCCTATCAGCTTGAGATCGTCGCCTACGGCAGCTACACAGAGGACGGTCTCTCCCCCGAAAACGATCAACCCGACCTCGCCCTGCTTCGCGTCACGAGCGGCGAGCAACCCTCAAACGAGGACCATCCGTCGCTCAAGATCGCCGCGGCGGACTACACTTTGCCGGGCGCGCCGATAGCGCTTGTGGGCAACCCGGAAGGCATCGGCGACGTCAACAGCATCTCCACGGGTTGCGTCTCGCAGACGGGCATCGTGATAGACAGTTGGGGCGCGGGCAAATTTATCCTCACGGACGCCGCGCTCAACAGCGGCAACTCAGGCGGCCCTATGTTGAACAAACTCGGCGTCGTCGTGGGCGTTGCGGAGTCCAAACTCATCGAGGAGAGCATTGACAATATGGGCTTTGCGCTCTCGGCGGCGACTCTGCGCAGCTTCCTGAATTGGGCGAGCCAAAGCGCTAACAACACCCTCAAACAGGCCCTGACTATCAACTGCACGTACGTTTGATGATCTCATCCTTGGTTATTCCCGCCTTTTCAGGCTCGAATATGTCCCGACCGTTTTCCTATCCTCCCTTGTACGGTCGGAAAAGATCCCGCTCCATCTTGAAGCGGGATCTCTTTTTTGCTTAGGATTTTTAAGATTTTACTTCCGACTTGTTTTGAGCTTTATTTCGGTTTTGCCAAATCTACATCTAGTTGTTTTTTGGGTTTCGCTTATGGTTTTTCAACTCCGCCGTCAGATATTTGGGCTTTACTTTTGTATTTTTATCTCTGTTAATTAGATATTTTGACTTTACTTTTGAGTTCTTCGCACTTTTGGAGCATAAAAAATGCCGTCCGATTGCTCGAACGGCGCTTTGCTGTTTTTTTCTCAATACATCCTTGCGACCGAAAGTATCTGCCAATGGCCGCACATCAGCACTCTGTCATAGCGGTACACTCTCCACTTTTCGATGTCCCACTCAGGCTCGATATCTCCGCTCGGATCTTCCTCGCCCGCCGCGCGCAGAGCCTTTTCATCATCGAGCCACTTGTTCATTGCGTCCTCCGCCATCTCGGCACCTTCGTCAGACCTTGCGAACACCACGTACAGCATATCCTGATGTTCGGTATTCTCGCCAAGCTCGGCATTGTACTGACTGACCGTCATATAGGCATAGAGAATTGTGCCGATGTTGTTGATCTGCTTTGCGGACCAATCCGCAAACATAGGAGCGGTGCGCTGATGAGATATCTCCGCGCCCGCTTTTTCGAGGCGTTGCTGGAGATTACGTTCGCGCATACCGATCTTGAGGCACCCGGTGAGCGAGAGCGTCAAGACGCACACGAGCGCCGCGCATATTATGATCAAACCCAATTTCCGCTTTCTCATACTAATATAATAGATTTGAAACTCGCTATTGTCAATAAAAAATTTTTTTTGACGCTCTTCCCAAATTTTGTCACACATAGCGGAAGCGCTCCCGCACACAATAAAGACAGGAGGCACAAAAAAGAAACACTCACTTTGGATCGGCGCAATGCTTGGAATTGTCACCGCTACCGCTCTGTATTGCGGTACCACCAACACTTCCCTCAAAAAAGCAAAAAAAGCGCTAGTAAACAAAATCGAGGACATCATTCTGTAAGAATTTTGTTCATTCAACCTCTGAAACACAAAACGTGTTTTAATCTCAAAGAGATATAAACACGTTTTGTGTTTTTATATGCCCATTCAAAGTCTTTCACATTCTAGAATTATGTGTTGATTTTTTTGAATTTTGCCTCTTAACAGTCACATTTGTCATTATTCTACGCTTTGTTCTCGTTGACCGCAGAAAAATCTGTATATGCAAAGTACACGAATTGTGTTTTGATTAGGTAAGAAAAAAGAGCGCTTTCGCGCCCTTCGTTCGCTTTTTACTTTGCCTGTCTCGATTCGTAGTCGGCGATCGCCGCGCGGATTGCGTCCTCGGCAAGCACCGAGCAATGTATCTTTTGGGGCGGCAATTCGCCAAGCTCCTCGATGACCTGTTTGTTGGTGAGCTGAAGCGCCTCTTCCACCGTCTTGCCGATGATCATACTCGTCGCGGTTGAGCTCGACACGACCGCCGCGGCGCAACCGAACGTCTTGAATTTTGCGTCCTTGATGATGCCGTCCTCAATGCGCATCGTGATCTGCATTATATCTCCGCAAGTCTCGTTTCCGACCGTTCCGATGGCGTTGTAATTTTCCACCTCGCCGACGTTTTGCGGATTTTTGAAGATGTCCATTATTTTCTGATTATACATATCCTACTCCTTTGATAAGTCGAAACTTACTTTTTGATGTACAGCGGCGACATCGCTCTCAGCCTGTTGACTGTGGAGACAAGTTGTTCCACCGTGTAATCCGTTTCCTCGACGGTGTTGTGCTTGCCAAACGAGAAGCGGATGGAGCCGTGCGCCGTTCCCACAGGCACGCCGATGGACAGCAACGTCCTTGACGGATCGAGGGACGCGGACGAACACGCCGATCCCGACGACGCGCTTATCCCCGCGAGGTCGAGCGAGAAGAGTATGCTCTCCCCCTCGATAAAGCGGAAACTGAAGTTGGCGTTGTTGGGCAATCTCTTGCTCATATCCTTGGGTCCGTTAAACAGGATATCGTCGATCTGTCCCAGCACTTTGCTCACAAATCTGTCTCTGAGCGAGGCGACGTATGCCGCGTCCTGCTCCAGCGTAGCCATCGCCTCTTCGAGCGCCGTCGCCATTCCCACTATGCCGGGGGTATTGCTTGTTCCGCCGCGATGCGCGCGTTCCTGCTCGCCGCCCGTGATGAATTTTTCCATCTTGAGGCCGTTTCTCAGATACAGCGCGCCCATACCCTTGGGGCCGTAGAATTTGTGCGCGGACATCGACAGCATATCCACGCCGAGGTCCTTGACGTCATAGCGTATCGCGCCCGTCGCCTGCACCGCGTCCGTATGGAAGATGACGCCGTGCGCGTGGGCGACCTCGCACAGACTCTTGATGGGTTCTATCGTGCCGATCTCGTTGTTCGCAAACATAATGCTGACAAGGATCGTGTCGGGACGTATCGCCTTTTCAAGTTCCTCGGGAGAGACAAACCCCTCGCCGTCCACGGGCAGATAGGTGACCTCGAAGCCGTACTTTTCAAGCTGTTTGCAAGTGGTATATATCGCGGGGTGCTCGATCATCGAGGTGATGATATGCTTGCCCTTGTCCGAGTATTGCAACGCCGCGCCCTTCACCGCCCAGTTGTCGGCTTCGGTGCCGCAGGAGGTGAAATAGATCTCGCTTGGTTTTGCGCCTATTGCCGCCGCGATCTTTGCTCTTGACTCGCTCACCGCCTTCGCGCCTTCGCGCCCGTACACGTGCTGAGAGTTCGGATTGCCGAACATATCGCAAAAATACGGTTTCATCGCCTCAAAAGCCTTCTCGCTGAGAGGGGTCGTAGCGGCGTGATCGAGATAGATGCTCTTGTCCATAAAAACTCCTGAATTATGCCATATGCGCGAAAGGCTTCCCCTTCGCGCAGCTTATTCGTTTTGTCAATGTGAAACATCTTTCACATTTGCCATATATTGATATAGCACTCGACGCGCGGTTTGTCAAGAGGAAAATCCTCAAATTTTCCTTTTTATTGCTTCCCGCCGCGCGGCGCCGCCCTCGGAGGCTCAATCCTCGTCGTCTATGGTCAGATTGGCGTTGTGATAGATGTTTTGCACATCGTCCAGCTCGTCGAGTTTATCGATGAGTTTGAGGAGAGTGGATTGCTGTTCCGGAGTGGGATCGACATAGTTGTCGGGGATCATAGAAATCTCCGCCGACAGCACTTTGACGCCCGCGCTCTCCAAAGCCTTGCGCACATCCTGGACCGCGTTTGGATCGGTGTACACCTCGTACACATCCTCGTCCTCGGAGTCAAGATCTTCCGCGCCCGCGTCCAGCACTGTGAGCGTAAACTCATCCTCGTCCGCGACGTCCTCTTTCGCGACCGTGACGACGCCCTTGCGCTTGAACATAAAGGACACGCAACCGGTCGTTCCCATCGCTCCGCCAAACTTGT
>CANQZE010000087.1 GCA_947628255.1 uncultured Clostridia bacterium
CCACGCAATCAGCTTGGAAGGCTGACATTCTACCATTGAACTACACCCGCGTGTTCCGCTCGGCTCGCCTTGACGCATGCAAAAAGCGAAGCATCAATTCAATGCTTGAAAATCTTAGCATAATATGCCGCCAATGTCAAGAATTTTTGCACACTCGCGGCGAAATATTCAAATATTTTACTAAACCGCTTTTTATAGATCGACAATTTTGTATGTGAGAGCGCCGTCGTGGGCGACAGCGTACAAATATGAGGCGGAGGAAGAGTGCGGGCAGGTGGGCGAGCCGGGGCATATGAGCGTGACTCCGTCGCAGTTGTCTACGCGCGCAACGTGAGTGTGTCCGTAAAAAGCGAACGCGCATCCAAGCTCTTTCGCGCACAGGGAGAGGGACAAAAGATCGCGTTTGACGTGATAGGCGTTGCCGTGGCAGATGAAGATCTTCACGCCGTCGATGTTGAGGACTTCCTCGTCTTTCACTCCGCTATATGGAAAATCGCAATTGCCGCGCACTATGTGCAGATCTTTTGAAAACAGAACTTCGTTCAGTCGAGATATGCCGTCGCCCAAAAATATGACGCAATCGCTCTCCGCCGCGACGCTTTTGAGGCGGTCGGGAAGGGGCATACTGTGCGTATCGCTGAACACAACTATCGTCGTCATATTTCCTTTGAGTCTTTATACTTTTTTAGTATGGCGCAGGGTCACTCGGACAGCTTTTTCACGAGGTCGTGAAGGGCGCGGGCGCGGTGGCTCACCGCATTCTTTTCCTCTGGGGAAGCCTCGGCGAAAGTCTTGCCGAGTTCCGTCGAGAAGAACAAGCTGTCATAGCCGAAGCCGTTTTCGCCTCTCTCCTCGCGGAGAATGACGCCGTCCACTCTGCCGTGACCGAGGACGTAGCTGCCGTCGGGATAGCAAAGCGCGACGCAGGTGCCGAAATGCGCGGAGCGCTCAGTTGAATCGGCGAGATTTTTGAGGAGCAGAGCGCGGTTTTTGGCGTCGTCGTGAGCCTCGCCCGCATAGCGCGCCGAGTAGACGCCGGGAGCGCCGTCAAGCGCGTCAACCATAAGCCCCGTGTCGTCGGCGAGAGAGGGGAGTCCCGTCAGTTTGACGATCGCACGCGCCTTTATCAACGCGTTTTCCTCAAGAGTGGAGCCTGTCTCCTCAATGTCCGCGTCGATCCCCAGCTCCCCAAGCGAGAACAGCTTTGAAAAACGATTGCCCAATATTGCGCGCATCTCGAAGATCTTGTGTGGATTGTTGGTCGCAAGCGCGAGTTTCATATTTCCCTCCGATGAGCAAAAGCTCCGCGACGTTTTTGAAATTTATTTTGTGATGCGTTCCGTGGCGACGCGATCCGCCCTCGGCGTTTTGGGCAGAGAGGCATAGTCGCGTATGGATTTCGCAACGTTGATGAAGTGGTCCGCCACACGTTCCGCATTGGAGGCGAGCGACAGATATTGCGCGCCGATGTCCGATGTGCAAACGCCTTCCTCTATGCGCTTGATGTGGTTGTCCGCCATCTCCGCGGTGTAGTCGTCGATCTGATCCTCGACGGCTTCCGCCTCGTCAAGCGTCGCGAGGTCCACGTTGACGTAGGTCTTCATAACCTTGCCGTACAGATCCTCGATGAGGCCTTGCACGGTGCGGATCTCCGAGATTGCTTCCTCCGAGAAAAGCTCCTGCGAGGCGTTCATCCTGTCGGCATATTCGATGATGTTTTCAGCATAGTCGCCAATGCGCTCAAGATCGGTGATGGAGTGATACGCCGTGGACAGATACACGTGGTCGGCGTCGCTCATCTCGAGCTTGGACAGCTTGACGATGAAATGCACTATCTCGCGATTCAAAAAGTTGAGTTCGTTTTCGTTTTTGCGGAAAGTTTCCACTTGAGAATAGTCCATAGTGCAAATGGTGTCGAGCGCGAGCGTGAAGTTGCGCATCGCGATCTCAGCCATATTGACGATCTCGTTTTTGGTCTGTTGCACGGCGATAGGCGGAGTCTTGAGCATATGTTCGTCGATGTAATACAGCCTCTCGCCCGCTCCCGACGTCTCCTTTTTGGAAGGTTTGTCGGGCAATATCTTTTCGCTGAGTTTGACAAACGCTCCCGTCATAGGCCACAGAATGAGGACAGTGAAAAGATTGAAGAAGGTGTGGAACATTGAAAGTTGCAACGGCTTGAGACCCGGGAACATCTTCTCAAACAGCCAACCCATCGTGAATCGCCCTCCGGTTGCGGCGGTGGCGATCTCCACTACGGCGAGGAAAACGAACACTCTGACGATGTTTGTGATGATGTGAAAGACGGCAACGCGTTTGGCGTTGGTGTTTGCGCCCATACAGGCGAGCAACGCCACGACGCAGGCGCCGATGTTGGAGCCGAGAATGAGGAATATGCCTTGATTGAGATTGATAAGCCCCGACACGAGCATCGTGATGGCGATGGACGACGTCACGGACGAGGATTGTATCACCGCCGTGAGCGCCGCGCCCACGACGATAAGCACGACGGAGTAACCTGGGAAGGTGATGGACGCGATGAAATTTTCGACGGCGTCCATTCTTGCAAATTCTTCCATAGAGCCGCTCATCGTGCTCAAGCCCACAAAAAGAAGCCCGAAGCCTGCGAGCAGACTGCCTATCTTTTTGACGATGTCCTTTTTGGCAAAGTACATCATAAACGCGCCGATCCCCGCGAGCGCCGCGAGTATCACGGTGGCGGACAGGGTGTTTGCGTTGCCCAAAAAGCCGATTGCGACGATCTGTCCCGTGACAGTTGTACCTATGTTGGCGCCGAGGACGATCGCGCAAGCCTGAGTCAACGTCATAATGCCCGCATTGACAAAACCTATTGCCATAACGGACGTCGCGCCCGAGCTTTGAACAAGCGCGGTGGCGGCTGTTCCAATTGATATCCCAAGCAGATTGCTCCTCGATGTGCGGGCGAACAGCGATTTGAGGCGGTTGCCTCCAATGGATTCCAAATTGTTGCTGATGATCTTTATCGCAACGAGGAATACGCCTATGCCCGCGAGCAGTCCGAGCAGAGACTTGATTATGTCAAGAGCGCTCATATGCATCCCTCAATATTATTTGCGTATGTATTTGCGCGCATACGCATATACAGTAATAATAACAAATTCGTGTAATAATGTAAACAAAATATAAAGCAGTCGCAAAAATTTTCATTTATCGACATATGCTTGAAAACACGAAATGTATTTCAATGAAATGTTCCAAAGGGAATCAAACTCGCGGTCGCAAACGAAAATCTCACTGTTTAGTGGAAATTTTGATATGACTTGAATTTGAGATTTTAACATAAAACACGATTAGTGTTGCAATTTGAAAAATCAAGCACACAATTCGTGTTTTTAGTGGCGGGGGAACTTTTTTCAAGTGGATTTGGATTGATGGAAGGGGCGGAAATCGTCGTCCTCGTGCAGATTGCCTGTGAGATCGTCGCCCAAAGTTATGCCTCTTGTCAGGGCGTGATATCCGTATTTTTCGCGAATGAGATCTACGCTTGCGTCAAGTTTTTCTTCCTTTTCGACGTCGCCGTCAAACAACGAGGGTTGCCACTCGTCCTTGGGTATGAGGCGGATGGCGCCCACTGTGATGGATCTGAGGGAGTCGGAAAAGGAGTGCATTGTCCCAAGCAATCGTATGCAACCTTCCGCGATGTCTCCCGCGTTTGCGCTCGGGTTGGGAAGAGGGGATTGCTTGGAGCGCCAATTGAGTTGCGGATCGCGGATGGCAAGCGAGATCCCTTGTGCGAGCAGATCGTACTGTCTCAAGCGTACCGCGACAAGCTCCGCAAGCGAATAGATCACCACTTTCGCCTCTTCGATATTTTCGATATTGCGCGGGGTGGTGGTGCCGTTCGAGACGCTTTTTGGCGCGGAATGCTCGTTGAAACGTTTGACTTCCTCCGTCTCAATGCCCGCGGCGGCGTTTACGAGGTTGTCCGCAATGACGCCGAAGTGATATCTGAGCGCCTGCCTGTTTGCGGCGGCGAGTTCGCGTATGGTGTGGATGTTGAGGTCGGAGAGCTTTTTTGCGGTGCGGCCGCCTATCATAATGAGTTCGGAAGGGGAAAGATCGCCGATGATGTCCATATAGTGCGCTCTGTCCAGCACTGTGGTGGCGTCGGGCTTTTTGAGATCGCTTCCGAGCTTTGCCAGCGTCTTTGTGAAGGAAACGCCCACGGATATCGTGAGTCCCGTCTCCGCCTTGACGCGTTCGCGTAATGCGTCGGCGATGGTCTTGCCGTCTCCAAACAGCTTTTTGCTGCCCGTGACGTCCAGCCAACACTCGTCTATGCCGAAACTCTCCACGCGGTCCGTGTACTGCGTGTAGATGGAAAAAACTTGCTTGGAATATTTGACGTACTCGTTGTAGTGCGGCGCGACGAAAACTATATCGGGGCATTTCTGTTTGGATATCCAGATCGCCTCGCCCGTCTGCACTCCCGCCTTTTTTGCGAGTTGGTTTTTGGCAAGCACGATGCCGTGGCGCTGTTTGGGATCGCCGCATACGGCAAGAGGCAGCCCGTCGTATTCGGGATGCAGCTTCTGCTCCACCGAGGCGTAGAAATTGTTCAGATCGCAATGCAAAATTGTTCTGTCCACACCTTTATTATATACACTTTTGGCTTGCAAAACAAGCGGTTCGAGTTTATAATATGTCATAGCAATCAAATAGGCGCATTTTGCGCAAGGGAGTTTTGTATGATTCTTGTCACAGGAGGCGCGGGCTACATCGGCTCGCATTGCGTCAGGGAACTCAAAGAACGCGGTATGGGCGTCGTCGTGTACGACAACCTCGCGACGGGACACATCGAGTCCGTCCCGGAAGGCGTTCCGTTTGTCAAGGGCGACATCTTCGACGTCGAGCTTTTGAGGGAGACCTTCAAAAAGTACGGCGTGGACAGCGTGATCCACTTCGCGGCGTATTCGCTGGTGGGGGAGAGTATGTCAAACCCCGCAAAGTATTATCACAACAACGTCGCGGGTACTCTCGCGCTGTTGGACGCTATGATCGCCGAAAACGTCAAATATCTTGTTTTCTCATCGTCGGCGGCGACCTACGGAGACTGCGGGGACGGCCTCATCACCGAGGACAGCCCGCAAAATCCCACGAGCGTGTACGGGCAGACCAAGCTGATGATGGAGCAGTTTATGCAGGACTACGACAAGGCGTACGGACTCAAATACGTCGCGCTCAGATATTTCAACGCGGCGGGCGCGCACGCAAGCGGCGAGATAGGCGAGGCGCACAACCCCGAAAGCCATCTCATCCCCATCATATTGCAAGTCGCAAACGGCACGCGCGACCACATCGGCATCTTCGGCGAGGACTATCCCACGCCCGACGGCACCTGCGTGAGAGACTACATCCACATCACCGACCTCGCCGACGCGCACATCCGCGCCCTCGACTATCTCAAAAAGGGAGGCAAGTCCACGCACTACAACCTCGGCAACGGCAACGGATTTTCCGTCAAAGAGGTCATAGATATGACGGAGAAGGTCACGGGCTTGAGCATCAAGCGCACCGTAGAGGGCAGACGCCCCGGCGATCCCGCTACCCTCGTCGCCTCAAGCGAGAAGATCAAGCGCGAACTCGGCTGGAAGCCCCGCTACGACAGCCTCGAGAGCATCATATCCTCCGCGTGGAAGTGGCACTCCACCCACCCGCACGGCTTTGACAAGTGACCTAGTG
>CANQZE010000088.1 GCA_947628255.1 uncultured Clostridia bacterium
TTTTGGGGTAAGAAGTCGAGGAATCCCCAAGTGTAGGGGTTGTCGGCTTTGCACCCGGGGATGTTTCGACAAGCTCAACATGACAATTTATACTTTTTGTCATTCCGAGCGGAGTCGAGGAATCCCCGAGTGCGGAGCAGGGAGTGTGACCTTTATCAAGGGGATCCTTCGACAAGCTCAGGATGACAACTTCAATCAGGGGGATCCTTCGACAAGCTCAGGATGACAGCGGGGAAAATGAGAGGACAATCCCCTCAGTCCGCTTTGCGGACAGCTCCTCTTATTTGCCCACAAAAACTTACATTTTTGTGTGCAAATAAAGGGCGCCTTGAGCGGGAAATAGTTTTGATGTGGGAATTAGTTTTGGTGTGGGAATTAGTTTTGATGTGGGAAATAGTTTTGGTGTGGGAATTAGTTTTGATGTTGGAGATAGTTTTGATGTTGGAAATAGTTTTGGTTTGGGTAGGCGCAAGAAAAAAGGAAGCGGCACAGCTGATTGCTGTGCCGCTGATGATTTGCGCTAGGGCAAAGTGCCAAGCGGGTCAGAAGGAGTTGTTACTCCTCGGGCCATTGCTCGGGTTGAGAATCAACGTCCTCGCTCCACTTCCAATATCCTGCAAAGTCGGTATGCTCTGTGTCGGCGGGAGCCGTCTTGGAGTAGACGTACACGTTTGTGTAAGTCAATTCGGTGTTCTCAGAGAGTGTGATCTTCTCGAAATCGGCATAATCCGTACCCATAAAGTAGAGGTTAACATTGTGGTAATAGTCACCGAGGATGCCGTCTGCGATGCCCTTTGTATCGGCGGGGATCACGAGATCATAGCCGGAGTACTCCGCAGATTTTGCAATGACCCAACCTTGGAGAGTGATGACATAGCCGTTGTCCTGGACAAGATCTTCGTTCTCAAGCACGCCGCAGGCTTGGAATGCGTCGCGACCGATCGCTGTCAACTTTTCGTGGAGGGTGATGGTCATGATGTTGCTCGCTTGGTCGAAGTATTGCGCGGGGATGCTGTAGGTGTGCTCGCCCTCTGTATACTCGAAACCGTCGACATCGAAACGCACTGTCTTGAGGCTCTCGGGAATATATTGAGCGGAAGAATAGTAGGTTGTGAACAGATTTCCAAACGCATATTTAACGTCACGCAAATCCAAAGTGAGTTCCGTCAAACTTGTGCAACCTTCAAGAATACCTTTGTTTTCTGTGCCGATCAACACATCTTCCGGCAGTTTTGTCAAAGACTCGCAATCTTTGAATGTGTTGTAAATTGCCACTAATTTGTATTCTTTGGACTTGTTGATCGTGAGGTTCTCCAACTTGCTGAAGCCTTGGAACATAGCCTTGCCAAGCTGATCGACGCCGTTGACCGTGATGCTCGTGAGCTTTACGGGAACATAGTAGTGTCTGGTGCTGTAATTGTTGTAGTTGTAATAGACATAATAGAAATCATCTTCTTCTTCCAAGGCCTCGGGATCGGGATTGAATTTTGCGCCGTTTGCGCCAAAGAGGACGCTGAGGTTATAGTAGTCGTCATAACCATTTTTTGAGTCGCCGAATACGCGGGTGGATTCAGAACCCTCCTCATACAATGCGGATTTACCCCAATTGCCGATCGTGAGAGAAGTGATGTTGGGGCAATTGTAGAATATCTCTGTGCCGAGTTTCGTCACGCTCGCAGGGATGGTGACTCTTGTCAATCTCTCGTTGTTTGCAAACGCGCGGTTTCCAAGAGTTTCAAGTTTTGTGAGCTTGGAGAAATCGACGCTGTAGTTTGCACCGTCAAATGCATGTTCACCTATGCTCTTGACTTTCTCGAGGTTGTTGAGGATGATCGTGCCTGTCACATTTTGGAATGCATAGTCGCCGATCGCCGTCTTGACATTGACATCTGCGTGATTGTGGAACTCATATGTTTCTTCGTTGGAAGCAAAGAGGTCGTCTGCAAATTCCACCGTGATTGTGAGGCCGGGGAGGTCGAAGTTTGCGAACTCGCTGTCAGCCAAAGATGTGGCGCTCTTCACCGTGATGTTACGCAGTGATTTGGGAAGATATGCGCCGCTGCAATTTTGCATTTGCTCATATTCTTCATAATAGACATCATCATCCACAGATCTGTTGCTTGAGAACAGAGATTTCACATAGAGATGATTGTAGACAGAGTATGTGTCGATCTTCGGTTCGCGAGCATCATTATCATCATAATATTGGTCTTGACGTTCGATTATACTGTCATAATCCTCGATGGTCAAGCTCTGGAGAGCGATGTTGTCGTGGAAAATGGGGGTACCAATCGATTTGACGCTTGCGGGAATGGTGATGGATGTGAGCGCATAGCAATCATAGAATGCGTGGTTGCCGATCGCCGTAAGGTCCGCGCTCAGAGAGAGCGTCTCAAGCGATTTGCAACCGTAGAAAGCGCTCGCGCCGATGGACGTGTACTTTGTGGGAAGCGCGATTGAAGCGAGGTTTTCGCAACCATAGAATGCGTATTCACCAAGGGTGTAATCCTCCAATTCTGCAAGCATAGCTTCCTTATACTCTTCCCAAGTCAACTGATCATCTTGTGCAGGAGCGATCACTTCGTCAAAATACTCTCGGAGTTCCTCAAAATACTCATCGGTGAAGAAATCATCATAGTCCGCATATTCGATGGTCAACGTAGTGAGCGATTTGAGATCGCGCAGGAAGTTGTCGTGAATATTGTAGACGGTTTTCAGAGTGAGTTGAGTGAGAGAACTCGGGATATAATATGTGCCGCTATAGTTAGTAGGTTGGCAAGAATACATAAGGTCGCCGCTGTGCAACTCGGTATAATCAGATGTACTGGTGATTGAGGCAAACAACTTTTTCGCGATAGGCTCGTATTCGTCAAACAGTTTTACAAATCCGTTGCCGATCGAATTATGGATATCTTTCACGTGATATTCCTCGATCGTGATGGAGTTCAGATTGACGCAATCCTTGAGGATGCCGTCGCCCAACTCTCTCACTGACGCGGGAAGCGTGAAGGATTTGAGTTTGTAGCAGTTTTCAAACGCATAGTCGTCAATGCTCCAAGTGTCGTTGGGAAGCGTGAAGCTCTCAAGAGAAGAGCAGTGGGAGAATGCGCGGGAAGGAATGTTCGCGCTGTAGTCAAGATCTTCAAGTTCGTAGGAAATGCCGTTAAAATCATACACGGGAACGCGGCTCGGCTCAGCAAAATTGAGCGTAATTGCCGTCAGATCCTGGCTGTCTTTGAATGCGCCTGTCGGGATGTTTGCCGTGCCTGTGACTGTGACGGAAATGCTACGATGGAAATTGTTTTGATTGTCTTCGGCGGTGTTATTGTATCCGAAGATACTGTTGAAATTCCAATTTGCGTTCTGCTGTTGAGCGATCGTGTTGCCAAGGAAGGGAAGAGTGACGCTTGAAAGGTATCTCAACCCATCGAATGCTTGATCGCCGAGCGTCGTGACGGAATTGGGGATCGTGACAGACGACAGTTGAGTGTTTGCAAACGCGCTTGGGCCGATCGAGTGCAAGTCTGTGCAATTGGTGAGATTGAGATTGCTCAGGCCGGAATCCTTGAACGCGTCATTGCGGATGGCTCTGAGGTTGTCCGGGAATTCCACGGAATTCAAAGAAGTGCAATTTTTAAATGTGCTTGCGTTGATGGTCTTCATCTTGTCGGGCAACGTGACGGAGCTGAGAGAAGTGCATCCTGCAAATGCGCTTTCACGGATCACTGTGAATTTTTCGCTGATGGTGATGCTTGTGAGAGAAGAGCAATTTTCAAATGCGCTCTCGCCGATGATGTTCTCAGCGGCAAACAGCTCTGCGGGAAGCGTGACCTCCTCAAGTGAAGAGCATCCGTAGAAAGCGCTCTCGCCGATTTCAAACTCAAGAGATGTGTGCGACTTTGTGAGGTCAACGGTCTTGAGAGTGTCCACGCCATAGAATGCGCCGGGCGCAATTCCGACGACGGAGATCGCTTTGCCGTCAACTTTGACATTGTCCTCAATGTCCTTGAGAGAGATCGACTCGATTTCGCCCTTGCTGCCGGAGAGGTTGAGCTCATCGGCTTTCTTGCCGGAAAGTTCCAGATAGGAGCCGTTCTCAAGCAAGTACTTGACTTGGATGTCTTTCTCGGTCCACTTTTGGGTTTCGCCATTGGGGCCTTTTTCAACTTCGACATCCTTGCTGTCGACGATAGAATCGCCGGGTTCGAAACTGTTGGTGTCGTTGTTGTTCTTGTCCTTGTTGCAAGCCACAAGGCCGACAGCCAAGACAACAGTCAACAGGAGCGCCAACACACACAATGCTACTTTGTTGAGATGTTTCATAAATTTCTCCTTTTTGTATTTTTATTTTTGTAGCGATTGAAATATTACAACACCCGAAGGGGAATTTCAGCATATGCTCAATATATTGAGTGAAAATGTTAAAATTTTTTTAATATAATATATATTTGAGTCGCGATGGGCGCGGACGCGCGGGCAAAATATGGTTTGCGACGAGCAAAGTCAAAGGCGCCCCGTCGGGACGCCCTTGCCGCTCAGCCTCGTGAGAGTGATGTCTCACTTGCAGAGGCAGGAAAGGATGAGAATGAGCCACACTATGTCGCAGCTGCTCATTCCGCATCCGCAACCGCCCGCGACGCCGTTCCCGCCGCCGCACCCCTGACAGCCGCAGCCGTTGAGCAAGAGCAGAAGCAGAACAAGATCACAAGCGTTGCATCCGCAACCGTTTGAACCACCGTTTGCAAAGAAATTCATTGTATGTACCTCCTATCAGTTTGGGATCGCTCCTACATCACCATACGCTTCCGCGAAAAATTGTGTGACTGCATTAAAGCCGCCTCAAAAAAATATATTTTTGTGTGGAACAGCTCAAACGGATGATCGGCATTGTCGCAGGCATTTTTTGCACGCTGATTGTGGCGGCGCTCAGTTCGTTTTGCTTCAAGATCGATCAGGGTTGGTTCTACGCCCTGCGCCTGCCGCCGTTTATGCTGTCGGGCGCCGCGTTTGAGGCGCTTGTCGCGATATCCTATTTTTCGTGTATACTCTCGGTGGGCAGGTTGGTGGAATACAAGCACATCTTTCCGTCGATGTTGTTTTTTGCCATCCTCGCCGTCTGTTGCGTGCTGTTTGTCCACACGTTTTTCGGGCTGAAAAAGCTCGCTTGGGGACTGTTTTTCATATCCGCCGCGCTCGCCGTCGCCTGCGTGCTTTTTTTCCGCTTTTTGGAAAAGGACCTCAAACTCGCGCTGGAGTTTTTGCCCACGCTCGCCTTCGACCTTTACGGAACGGTGGTCGTGCTGTACGTTTTTATGGCAAATTGAGCCGCGTCAAGTTTTGCTTGATAATAGCGCCGCGTTTTGTTATACTAATCTAAAGACTTGCTTGGAGGCCTTTATGCTGCTTGCGATCGACATCGGCAATACAAACGTGAAATTCGGACTGTACGACAAGGACGAGCCGCGCGGATTTTGGCGCCTGTCAACAAAGGCGTCGCGCACCGCGGATGAGTACGGCTCGATGTTGCACGACCTTTTGAGACAAAACGGTTTGTCTTTTCAAGATATCGACGCGGCGGTTATGTCGTCCGTCGTCCCCGCGCTCAACTACACAATCGAGCATATGTGCAAGGACAGCGTCGGCATCTCGCCGCTCTCGGTCTCGCCCGCGC
>CANQZE010000089.1 GCA_947628255.1 uncultured Clostridia bacterium
GCTTGCCGACGACGGGTTGTACGGATATTTCGGTGAGCTGAACGTCAAATTGGCGGCGGCGGACGGCGCGAGAAGGATCGCCGCGGCAAACGGCGGCAGCGCGATCTATGTGCTGTTTGACAACGAGATCGCGATGTTTACGCTTGACGGCAAAAAACTCCCCGCCAAACTGACGGGCGACTTCGCCGACGCGCTCGACTTCGCCGCTGACTATGCGGGCAACATCTTCCTGCTCTACGAGGACAGGATCGAGAGCTACAAAAACAACGTTCGCTCTCTGGAGCCGATCTCCCAAACGAAGTTGACATCTTCCGTCTACAGGGCGACTGCAAACTCCTGCGCGCTCTTCGCGGGCAAGCTGTATTTCACGACGGACGAATGCTTTGTGGGCGCGATTGACGCGGATTGCGCAAGCGACGAGACCTACGTCCCCCCGATCGCTCCGTCGCCGTCCGAGGATACTCCCTATCGCTTTGTAAAGCAAAAGGAAGGCGCGGATTCCTATTTCATCCCCGCCGATGACGGAAGAGCGGACGGTATCATCCCCGCAAATTCAAACGTTCTGCTCCTGCTCGAAGGCGTCGGCGAACTCGACGAGGGATTGAGCTATGCAATGGACGAGGACAAGCTCTACATCATCCCTACAGAGGATTTCGAGGACGTGCAACCGACCGCGCTCGAACATAAGGCGTTCCTTTTCAAGAGCGAGGGCGCGATTTACAGCATTCCCTATTTCGACGGTCTGAGCGTCTCCGTTTCGCAAGGCGAGCAAGGCTTTTGGACCGTGAGCGACTGCGCGGGATACGACTCCAACAAGTGGTGGATCGTGCGACATAACGGCAAAAACTATTTCGTTCGTCCCGAAAATCTCGAAGAGGACCTCGCTCCGCCCGTGGAGGACGACCCGGAACAAAACGACCCCAAACCCGACGCCCCTCCCGAAAAGAAGGCGACTTTCGGAAGAGCAAAAGCGTCCAGAGTGGGCGGCACGGTCAACATATATTCGAGCATTTCCGAGGACGAAGTGCTGACGCAGATCGTCGACGGCAAAAAGGTGGAGATCCTTGCGTCGCTCAACGGCTACTATCAAGTCAAATTCGGCGACATCATCGGCTTTATGCGCGCGAAGGAAGTCAAGATAGGCGGTTTGACAACGGTGCAGATCGTGGCAATCGTACTCTCTATCGTCGTACTGCTTGCGGGGACGGGAATATTCTTCTCCATCTACAGCATAAAGAAGCGCAACGACAACGAAGCGGAGGAGAGCAACAGATCGCGCTGACTCTTTCGCTTTTGAAAAACAGGTTCGCTGGCGCGCAATTTCCATAGGAAACAAGACAAGATTTTGGAAATCGAACTTTCAAGGGATGACAAAGGGCTGTCGCATAAGTTACAGCCCTTTCATTTTGTCCTATTTTCATAGTTTATCAACATTCCATCGTGAAAATCGGCGCATTTTGTCTCTTTGCCGCCGACGCTCGAGATCCCTTGCGTCAAACTCCCGGTCGTATGCCCGCAAACGTGCTTGAGTATTGATCAATATACTTCTCGAGGATTGCGATCGCCTCGTCAGCCGTTCTCACTCCGAAAACTCTGTCCTCGGGAATATTTTCATATCTCACGCGATGATCCACTCTTTTGTCCGCTATTTTGCCGCTCCAACCGTCGCAATCCGCATAGGCGAGCATAAGACGTTTGAGCGTCCACGCGGTCGCGATCTCGGCAAGCGTACCGCTGCCGCCGCCGACAGCAACGACTGCGTCGGAATTTGCAACGATCACGTTTCTGTAGATGTCCAGCCCCGTCGCGATGACGATGTCCGCATAGGGATTGGCGCCGCGACGATCAAAGGAAGGCACGATCGCCACCGTGTCTCCTTCGCGATAAAACTTTGAGGAATGAGCGCCCTCAAACACCGCTTCCATAACGCCCTGCATCCCGCCGGACGCGACTCTGTAGCCATTGTCGACAAGCGCTTTGCCAAGCGAAAAGGCGAAATTGTATTTGGCGCCGCCCTTCTCTATCGCGCTGTCGCCCAAGATCGAAACCATTTTTCTCATCTCAGTCTCCTCCCTGCATCGGGTGACCCCGACCTTGTCACCAATATTTTATCTTACGAAATCCACTATGTCAATATTATATGCAAAATCCCGACAAAACAACATTATCTTGCTTTTTTCAAGTCAAGTGCTAAAATATTGTCGGGAGCGGCATATAATTGTAAAAAAAGCTCCGCGGGGGCGCATATGTCAAACATATCTTCCCTTCTCAATCCCGTCGCAAACGCTCTGCCTATGAGCGGCATTCGCACGTTTTTCGGCATAGCGGCGGCGCGAAAGGATTGCATATCCCTTGGCGTCGGCGAACCCGACTTTCCCACTCCGCCCGCTTTTTGCAAGGCGGGGATAGAGAGCGTGCAACAGGGCCGCACGGGCTACACGGCCAACGCGGGTCTGAAAGAATTGAGAGACGCCATCGCAAAATACACGTCGAACTTCATCGGCGTAGACTACTGCCCCGAAAACGAGATCCTCGTGACGGTGGGCGCGTCCGAAGGCATCGACGCGTCCATCAGAGCGATATGCGCGGCGGGCGACGAAGTGCTTGTTCCCGAACCCTGTTTTGTCTGTTACGCGCCTCTGGTGGCGCTTGCGGGCGGAGTTCCAGTGTCGATCCCCTGCCTGAGAGAGGATGACTTTAAGGTCACCGAAAAACAGCTCCGCGAAAAGATCACAAAAAAGACGAAGGCGCTCATCCTCGCCTATCCCAACAATCCCACGGGAGCCGTGATGGAAAAGAGCGACCTCGCCGCCCTCATCCCGATCATCAAACAGCACAATTTGCTTGTGATAAGCGACGAGATATACGCGGAATTGTCCTATGACGGCGTGGAGTTTTGCTCCATCGCCTCGCTGGACGGTATGCGAGAAAGGACGATCGTCGTCAGCGGATTTTCAAAATATTTCGCGATGACGGGCTGGCGACTTGGATATGTCTGCGCGCCAAAAGAAATTTGCGACGTGATCTTCAAGATACATCAATACGCCATTATGTGCGCCCCGACGGTCGCGCAATACGTCGCGCTCGAAGCGCTCAACAGCTCGTTTCGCGACAACTTCAGCACCGTCAGACAGATGCGCGACATCTATGACGAACGCCGTAAATTCCTGCTGAAACGTTTTGACGAGATAGGTCTGCCCTGCTTCCGCCCAAGGGGAGCGTTTTATTCCTTCCCGAGCGTCGCGCCCACGGGTCTGAACGGGAAAGATTTCGCATACGGCCTTCTCGACTCGAAAAACGTCGCGGTCGTCCCGGGAGACGCCTTCGGCTCGCATTCCGAAAACTTTGTGCGCATAAGCTATGCCTACTCCCTCGAAACCTTGAAAACAGCCCTCTCCTTGATCGAGGAATATATCAACGAAGTGATTGATAAGACAGCGGGGAGTGAATAAATAATTGTCAACTCTGCCTTAGCGCTCTTATACTTTACGTCACGCCGTGTATGAGGATTTAACGTCACGCCGTGTCTGAGCGATTAACGCAACCTCTGTCCAAGCGTTCTTATACTCTACGTTTGCTGTGTCTGAGCGATTAACGCGACCTATGGCCGAGCATACTTATACACGCCGTACGCATTGTCCGAGTCAAGGCGCCCTTTGTTTGCCCCAAAAATGCAATGTTTTTGTAGGCAAACAAGGGGAGCTGCCCGTGAAACGGACTGAGGGGATAATCCGAAATTTTATTTTTCCTGTCATTCTGAGCGTAGTCGAAGAATCCCCTTGTAATCACCCCACAAAAACATTTCATATTTTGGGGGACCCCGTGGGCGCCTTGAGCGGATAAAAAATCGTGATATTTTGATGAAGAATATAAAAGCGCGGTTTGTAAAACCGCGATATTTTGATGAGATGCAAGGAAACGCCCATTTTTCGAACACGAGCGTACTTTGCGTACGTGACCCGCTCAAAATTGCTCAGTGTCCATCGCTTTTCTTCGGAAAGCGTTAAGGACACACCGCAATTTTTTCGCTACTCCGCGCGCGAAAAATATACGCTTCGCAATTCGCATTTACCAAGAAGCAAGCCTGCGCGGTCAAAAATGCTCACGGCTCGCTATTTTTTGCGCTTGGGAGAGCGGGCTGTCGCCCGCTTTTGACGCAGTATTGGACAAAAACTAAGCGCGGTTGTAAACCGCTCAATTTGGATGAAGAGCGCGAAAGAACCCTTTTTCTGAGCGCGAGCGTACATAAACGTACGTGACCGCGAAGAAAAAGGGTTCTGACAATGCTATTCGCCAAATTGTGCGGTTTTTACGCTTTGCGGAGGACCTCCTTAAGCTTAAGATCCACCCTATGCTTCTCGTCTATCTTGATGACTTTGACAAGAACGATATCGCCAACGTTGACGACGTCGGTGACTTTGTCGACGCGCTTGTCGGAGAGCTTGGAAATGTGGATCATACCGTCCTTGCCGGGCGCGAAGTTGACGTTGGCGCCGAACTGGCCCTTGTCGTTCTCCATAATCTTGGTGACGACGCCCTCATAGATGTCGCCGACCTCGACGTCGCGCACGATATTCTCGATGATGCTCTTCGCCTTGTTGATTGCGGCGAGATCGTTGGACGCGACAAACACGACGCCGTCGTCGTTGATGTCGATCTTGACGCCCGTGTCGTCGACGATCTTATTGATGGTCTTGCCGCCCTTGCCGATGATGTCGCCGATCTTGTCGGGATCGACCTCAAAGGACACGATCTTGGGCGCCCATTTGCTGAGTTCGGGACGCGGCTCGGCGATGACGGCATTCATCTTGCCGAGGATCTCCAATCTGCCGAGTCTTGCCTGTTCGAGCGCTCTCTTGAGGATGCTCTCGTCGATGCCCTTGATCTTGATATCCATCTGGATCGCGGTGATGCCTTCCGTGGTGCCGGCGACTTTGAAGTCCATATCGCCGAGGAAGTCCTCGAGGCCTTGGATGTCCGTGAGGACTGCGACTTTGCCCTGCTCCTCATTTTTGATGAGGCCCATTGCGATGCCCGCGACGGGAGCTTTGATGGGGACGCCCGCGTCCATCAACGCGAGAGTACTGCCGCATACGGACGCCTGAGACGTGGAGCCGTTGGAAGAGAGAATGTCGGACACGGTGCGGATTGCATACGGGAATTCCTCCTCGCTTGGCAGGACGGGTTCAAGCGCGCGCTCTGCGAGTGCGCCGTGACCGATCTCGCGTCTGCCGGGACTCTTAAGCGCTTTCGCCTCGCCTGTGGAGTAGCCGGGCATATTGTATTGATGCATATATCTCTTGTAATAGTCGTCGTCGAGACCTTCCAGCCTCTGCGCCTCGGATATTGTGCCAAGGGTGCAGGTGGTGAGGGCTTGAGTCTGACCTCTTGTGAACACAGCGCTGCCGTGTACGCGCGGAAGCATACCGACTTCGATCCAAATGGGGCGGATCTCGGTGAGCGCTCTGCCGTCGGGACGCACGCCTTCGTTGAGGATTTTGGCGCGGACCTTCTCTTTTTTTAGATAATAGAGGCTGTCGAGGATGAATTTGATCTTCTTGGGCTCGTCGTTGAAATCGTCCGCGAAGTGTGCGAGCACGTCCTCGTTGAGGGCGTCCTCTCTCGCCTCGCGCTCATAGCGCTCAAACGCCTCGAGAACAT
>CANQZE010000090.1 GCA_947628255.1 uncultured Clostridia bacterium
ATACGCGAGATTGTAAAAACAAGTGCGATTTTTGAAAACGGCGAGGTCGTCAAAGACAAATTGCACGTTGTCGGGCTTCTTTGATATTTGCTCTCCGTCGACAAGCGCCCTACCCTCGCAGTCCGTGACGCCCGCGATGACCTTGAGCAACGTCGTCTTTCCGCTTCCGACTCCGCCCAAAACAGCCACAATCTCGCCGTCGGCGACGGCGAAGTCCAACGCTCCCAGCACTCTCGCGCCGTAGGGATATTGTTTTGTGACGCCCTCAAGCTCTATCATAGGATATCGATAGACTCGCTGAACCCGTCCATAAAGTTGTCCAGAAAATAGCCAAGTTCGGGGAATTCCTCTCTCTGCGAATCGAGCGCCGCCTTGAGGCGATTGTACGCCTTGTCGAACTCGCTGTTGCCGAGCAACTTTTCCTCGCTGCATTTCACAAACGCCGAAAGTTTGTCCGCTATCTTCATCAATTTGTATTCCACGCTGTTCTCATACGGCATAATGTAGGGCGTGTACGCCTCTTTCAGCTCGTCGGGAAGCGCGTCGATGAGGCGATGATTGATCTCGTTTTCGATGTCCTTGTAGGCGCCCTTCATACTGTCGTTGTAATACTTGACGGGAGTGGGGAGGTCTCCGCTGACCACCTCCGCCGTATCGTGATACAGCGCGAGCGACGCGATCTTGTCCACATTGACGTCCCCGCCGAAAAGCGTGTTGCGGATGATGCCGAGCGCCTGCCCGAATATCGCCACAGACGCCGTGTGTTGCATAAGATCCTCGCGGATGTTGGAACGCATCAGATTCCAACGTTGGATGAGCTTCATCCTGTTCATAAACGCATAAAAAGTGTACATATCAAGTCTCCTTATCTATGCCTATTTTACTTGTATCATCGTCCCGTTTTCGGGACATCGTGCGACTTGCGCGCTATTTGGCGTCGTTATCGCCGTTGCGATCCGCCTCATTCTCCCAATATTCTGCTTCTTCGAGGTCCTTTACAACGCCGACGCCGTTCCTGAAGCAGGCGCTGAGTCGAAGTTGCGCGTCCATATTTCCCTCGATGATTTTCATTCGCGTCCCGCGCTCAAATAAGCGCGGGACGAGTTGTCGTTTTCAGATGATGTATTTACTGTTTTTCTTGGGTGCGGCTTCGAGTTCGGCGCGTTTTTGCTCATATCCGCCTCTGCCAAACAGCGCATAGGTCGCGTTTTTACCCTCTTCCACGCCGGGCTGGTTGAAGGGATCTATGCCGAGCAGACTGCCGCAATATGCCGTCTCCATCTGGAAGAAGAACATCAGCTCTCCTATGCTCTCCGCGTTGACGGCGTCGAGCAAGATTGTGCGGTTCATATGCTTAGAGCGTGTGAGCGCGTACTCCGTCGCGACGCGCTCCGTGTTGATAAGCTCGCCCATCGTATGCCCGCAGAGGAAATTGACGTCCTTAAATTCCTCGGCTCCGTTTGCGATCTCGATATCCTTTTTGAAATGCTCCACGCCGATGATCGTGATGACCTTGTCGAAGGGACCCTCGGTGTAGAGTTGCACTTGCGAGTGCTGATCCGTCACGCCGAGCGCCTTGACGGGAGTCTGCCCCTTGTGGACGATTTTGCCCTCGAGGTCCGCCGCCTTGCCGAGGCTTTCGCCCCAGAGTTGGCAATACCAATCCGCCATAAGTTTGAGGCTGTCCGCATACGGCATCATAACGGAGATGTTCTTGCCCTTCTGCTCCATAGCGATATAGCTGAGCGTCGCCGCCATAAGCGCGGGATTCTTGTAGGGATCGGAGCTGTCGCACGCCTTGTCCATATTTGCGGCGCCTCTGAGCAACCCGATTATGTCTATGCCAAGCACCGCCGCGGGCAGAAGTCCCACGGGACACAGCTCGCTGAATCTGCCGCCGACTCCGTCGGAAATGTAATATGTTTTGAAGCCCTCCTCTTTGGCGAGCTTGATGAGGTTGCCCTTGCTCTCGGAAGTCGTGGCGACGATGTGTTTTGCCCAATCCTTGCCGCACTTCTTTTTGAGAAGATCGGTGATGATGAGATATTGGCTCATCGTCTCGGACGTCGCGCCGCTCTTTGTGATGACGTTGAACACAGTCTCCTTGACGTCGATGACGTCGAGCAAAGCGTGCATACGCTCGGGATCGACGTTGTCCTCGACATAAAATTTCACGCCTCGCTTTTCGGGATCAAGCTCGTTGTATCTCAAATGACACAGCGCGTTGTACACCGCCATTGGGCCGAGCGCGCTTCCGCCGATGCCAAGCACGACGAAATTTTTGTAGTGCGCGCGTATCTCTGCCGCCGTCATAATGATGTCGCCGACGATCTCCGCCTGATTGTAGGGGAGTTCGCTCCAGCCCATCCAGCCCGTGCCGCGGTACTTTTCGAAATATGCGTAAGCCTGTTTGGCTTTGGGGAGAACGGCCTCGATCTCCGCCTCGCTAATGCCCTGCTCGCCGATGTAGGCGTCCATCATATTGTTGAAATCGAATTTGAGTTGCATAAAAAATCAGCCTCCGATAAGATTTTTCAAATATTGCACGGATTCGGCGACCTCGCCTACATCCGCATAATTTTTTGCATATTGCTCTATGAGCAAGGGGCCGTCATAGCCCATATTGTCAAGACGGCGGACAAGCTCGTCAAACGGGAATATCCCCTTGCCGACCATTGTGATGTTGCCCTGCGCGTCCACGTCCGAAAGATGCACGTTTTCAAGACGATCCCCCATAGCGGTCAGAAAATCCCGCCAATCGCAGCCCGACTGCCGCGCCTGCTTGATGTCGAGAACGGCGCCCACGCTCGGACAATATGCTTTGGCGATCTCAAAAAAGGACGGCTCCCTGAACATCGCCCAATGCACGTTTTCAAGGCATAGCTTGATCCCGTATTCTCTTGCGATCCCGCCCAATTCCTCCAACCGCTTGCCGGACGAGACGGGATCTATGCACGCGTTCTTTTTGAGATAGGGCGTCCCGTGGAAAGTGTACACCTTCGCGCCCAACCTGCGTCCCGCTTCCAACACCTTGCGATACAAGCGTTCCGCGTCGGCGCGCGTCCGCTGCGCCGCGTTGAAAAGCTGAGGCTCGAACTGAGTGTTGAGCGAGTGTACCGAGTACACCTCGACTCCGTCCAGTCTCGTGAGCAACAGGTCGACAAAGGACGGCTCATATTCGCTGTAAGTGGTCAAAAACACTTCGCAGATGTCCGCCCCGCAACGACGAATGACCGAGAACGCGTCCTCGGTCTGCAGTTTCAAAAAAAATGTTGCCGTCGAAATGCCAACTCTCATCTTCATATCGCGCAAAAGCGCGTCGCCCGCCTCTCGGTCGTCCGCATAGCGCCGCCCGAAGGCGGCGACGTCAGCCGATCGTTTCGTCGGGCCTCCTGCCGTTTTCGGCGATGTCCTTCTGCTTGCGCATCTGTCCTTCCAGCCTCGGGATCACGGCGTCGAGGTTGTCGAATGGCGAACGCGAAGTCGCGCTCACTCGAAAGTCGCCCTTCTCGGACGCAACCTGAAGATCCGTCGTGTAATCTTCGTTGTCGAGAGTCACGGTAAACTTGAGATCGGCGTTTTGACCGAGACGTTTCTCGAGCTTGGCGCACTTTTTCTCCGTGATCTTGACGAGAGAATCGCTTGGGTTGTAGTTTTTCCCGAAAATAGAGATGTTCATATTCCGCCTCCTTTTGGATCTTCTCTGTATGTATTATATCAAAATTGTTTTATACAATCAATACCTTTGCGCCAATTTACCTCAAATTCCGCGCGAGAATTTACGCCGTCTCAAATCGGCTCAAAAAAAGCGAAAACCGCGTCCCGTGCGCTTTGATACTCGCCTTTCGGACTCGCCCTCGAAACGCGGACGCGCCTTTCAAAACGCTATCAAAACGCGCAAAACGACGGTTGAAAGAGTCAATTTGTGCAATTAAACTCCCGTATTTGCGATTATTGGTCAGATCTTCTCCACAGTGACGGACGTCCCGTTGGCGTCGACGAGTGCGACGTCGCCGTCCTCAAGCTCGCCCGACACGATCAGCTCGCTCAGCTTGTCCTCGACAAAGCGTTGCAACGCGCGGCGCATAGGACGGGCGCCGTACGTCCTGTCGTAGCCTTCCTTGATGAGTTGCGCCTTTGCCGCCTCGGTCAATTTGAGTTTGATGCCCTTCTCCTCAAGCCGCGCTTTCAGCGAGGATATCATTATGTCGAGGATATCCTTCATATTTTCCTCTGCGAGGCTGTTGAACACGATGATCTCGTCGAGGCGATTGATGATCTCGGGCTTCATATACTCGCGCAACGCGGACATATACGCGTCCTGTCTCTCTTCGACTTTGCCCTCCGAGCCGAAGCCTATCGCGCTCGATTTGACCGCGACTTTGGACGCGCCGATGTTGGACGTGAGGATGATGACGCAGTTTTTGAAACTGACCGTCTTGCCCTTGCCGTCCGTGAGTATGCCGTCGTCGAGCATCTGCAACAGAATGTTGTATATCTCCTCGTGTCCCTTCTCGATCTCGTCGAAAAGCACGACGCTGTAGGGCTTGCGGCGCACCTTTTCGGTGAGCTGTCCGCCCTCTCCGAAACCGACAAGTCCGGGCGCGGCGCCTATCAATCTCGAGACGCTGCTCTTGTCCATATACTCGGACATATCTATGCGGATGAGAGCATTTTCGTCGCCGAACATCGCTTGCGCGAGGGATTTTGCGAGTTCCGTCTTGCCGACGCCCGTGGGACCCAAAAACAGGAAAGAGCCTATCGGACGTTTGGGATCTTTGATGCCCGAGCGCGCGCGGCGCACGGCTCTCGCCACAGCCTCGCAAGCCTTGTCCTGTCCTATCACCTTGCTCTTGAGCTTCTCTTCGAGGTTTGCCATCTGTTGCTGATCGACGTCGGACATCCTCGTCACGGGGATACCCGTCCACTCCGCGACGATGTTCGCGATGTCGTTCTCTCCCACGATAAAATCTTCTCCGTGCTTTTCGCACTCCTCCTCGAGGCGCTCCGTCAGCTCTTCGATCAACTGTTTGAGCCTCGCGAACTGCGGCGTTCTGTTGCCGCCTTGGCACTGTTTGAGGGTTTTGCGCGCCTCTGCGATCTTACTTGTGATGTCCTTGATCTCGCGCGGCATATCCTTGATCGCAATGCGCTTGCAGGACGCCGCTTCGTCGATGAGATCGACCGCCTTGTCGGGCAAATAGCGATCGCGCACATATCTGTCGGACAGCCTTGCCGCCGCCTCGAGCGCGTCGTCTGATATGGCGACGCCGTGATGCGCCTCGTATTTTCCTCTCACGCCGCGCAATATCTCGATCGTGGCAGACGCGGAAGGCTCATCGACGCGCACGGGCTGAAAGCGTCTCTCTAGCGCGCTGTCCTTTTCGATATGCTTGCGATACTCCTCTATCGTCGTCGCGCCTATCGTCGTGATCTCGCCGCGCGCGAGCAGAGGTTTCAAAATGTTCGCCGCGTCCAGCGCGCCTTCGCTCGCGCCCGTCCCGATGAGCGTGTGTATCTCGTCGATAAACAGGATGACGTCGCCGCGTCCGATCATATATTTGAGCAGGTTGTTGATCCTTTCTTCAAACTCGCCGCGATATTTCGTCCCCGCTACGATCGCGCTCAGATCCAACGA
>CANQZE010000091.1 GCA_947628255.1 uncultured Clostridia bacterium
CACTCTCGAGAGCAAACTGGTCAAGGGACTGTTCAGCGCGGGGCAGTTCAACGGCAGCAGCGGCTATGAGGAAGCGGCGGCGCAGGGCATAATCGCGGGCATAAATTCCGCTATGAGCGTCTTGGGCAGGCAACAGCTTGTGCTGAGACGGGATCAAGCGTATATAGGCGTACTCATCGACGATCTCGTCACCAAGGGGACAAACGAACCCTATCGAATGATGACCTCGCGCGCCGAGCATCGCATTATGCTGAGGCAGGACAACGCGGATATGCGCCTCACGCCGATAGGCTATGAGATCGGCACCGTCACGCGCGAGCGTTTCGAACGCCTGCAATTCAAACGTCGGCAGATGAGCGAGATCGCTGCGCGCAAAGACTCCGCGGCGGACAGGCAAAAGGCGATCATATTGCTGAGCAGGCTTAAAGAGGACATCCCCGACCGCACTCCGACCATCGCCGAGCTTTGTCGCAGACCGGGCGTATCCGCGGAAGATATCGCCCCGTTTTTGGATTTCGAAGCAGACCGCGAAGCATTGCAAGCCGTCGTAATCGAACTCAAATACGAGGGCTACCTCAAAAAAGAGATCGCCGCGGCAAACGAGCAGAAGCGCCTCGAAAACAAAAAGATCCCGGACGCATTCGATTTTCAAAGCGTCTCGGCGTTGCGCATTGAGGCAAGAGAAAAGCTCTCCGCCATCCGCCCCGCAAACCTCGGACAAGCGTCGCGCATATCGGGAGTTTCCCCCGCGGATATCGCCGTCCTCATCGTCGCGCTTCGCAACGAAACAAATTGAGCGATCTCGAAACAAAATATTTCAAAAATTTTTTGCAAAAATCACTAAATCGACATCCTAACCGAAGATTTTGAATATATGCGGTTAGAATGTCGATTTTTCATTTTCAGGCGATCCAATTATAATTTTCAGTAAATCAAAATTCGCTTGTTCGAGGTCGTTTTGCGCTCAAAATTCACAAATTTGCAATTTTTTGAACAAGACGATCATCACTTTTGTGGGGATTTTTTGGGGTTTTCAAAAAATTTTTCAAAAAAACTTACAAAAAACACTTGACTAGCATAAAATGCAGTGATAATATGTAAGCGAAATCGAGAGAGACATCTCAAACGTCTCCATCGGTTCACTCACATAGCTCATAATTTTCCCCCTTATTATAGCGAGCGGCTTTGGTAGTGTAAGCACCCAAGGCCGCTTGCATTTTTGTGAAAATGCAAGCGCGGCAATAGTTGTTACCAAAGCCCGCGGCAGTCAAAAAGTGTAAGCACCCAAGGCCGCTTGCATTTTTGTGAAAATGCAAGCGCGGCAATAGTGTTACCAAAGCCCGCGGCAGTCAAAAAGTGTAAGCACCCAAGGCCGCTTGCATTTTGCTCAGGGCTTAGCGCCATTGCGAAGCAAGGCGCTTAAAAGCCCCCCCGCAAAATGCTGCGCTACTCCGCTTTCTTACCCCAAAAAATCACTACGTAATTTTTCGGGGACCCCGTTGTCGCCCAGACAAGCGTTGCGTTAATATGCAAGAAGTGGCAAGAAGCAGTTCTAAGATACGCATATGGCTCGCTATTTTTTGCGCTTGGGTTTGCGGGCTGTCGCCCGCTTTTCTTTTTACTAACGTTGGGATTTTTTTTGCTCAGACAGAATTTGGGGAAAGAATCAAGCGAATAAACGTGGTTGCCTCGGATAGGGGATTAGAAACCAAACCTCTCCCGCTTGCATTTTGCTCAGGGCTTAGCGTCATTGCGAAGTCCTAAGCAAAATGCAAGCGAGACGCATTCTATATTTTGTGGTTTATGATTTTCAGTTTCCACAATATATATACTAGAATATTTTTTAGATAAAAATAGCTTTTTTTATTTGACAAACGGCGTGTGCAGATGATAAGATAAACACGCTTGCAGTATATGCAAGCAGTTTTTAGCTTTGGAAATATATATGGACAAAGAAAAACTTATCACAATGCTGAACAGCTCTTCAAAAGTTGTTGGATCCAAACAGGTTTTGAAGGGCATCTCGGACGGGACGGTCAGGTGTGTGATCGTCGCGACCGACGCCGACGAGGATCTGAAGAAGACTCTTGTCGCGCAGGCTTCGAAGCGTCGTTTGCCGATATGCTATGTTTCTTCAAAGAAGAAGCTCGGCGAGGCGGCGGGCGTAGAGGTCTCCGCGGCGACGGTGGGACTCTTATCCGAGGAGGAAGATAAATGAATTGCACCTGTAGGGTTGCGGGTACATTCGAAAATCTAGTAGGAGGAATCAAAATGCCAACCATCAATCAGCTTATCAGAAAGGGCAGAGAGAAACAGGTCAAAAAGTCGCTTACGCCTATTATGGAGCAATGTCCGCAAAAGCGCGGCATATGCCTGAGCGTCACGACGACGTCTCCCAAAAAGCCGAACTCGGCGCTTCGTAAAATCGCGAGGGTCCGCCTTGTCAACGGTATGGAGGGTACTGTTTACATCCCCGGCGAAGGCCACAATCTGCAAGAGCACAGCGTTGTGCTTATCAGAGGCGGCAGGGTCAAGGATCTGCCCGGTGTGCGTTATCACATCATTCGCGGCGCACTTGATACTGCAGGCGTTGCAAAGCGCGGGCAGGCAAGGTCCAAGTATGGCGCGAAGCGTCCCAAAAAATAATTTTTCGAATGTAATCTAAACCGATAATAGGAGGTATTTATGCCAAGAAGAAGCGACGTGCCCAAAAGAGACGTGCTGCCCGATCCTATCTACAACAGCAAAGTCGTCACCAAGCTCATCAATCAAGTGATGCTCGACGGCAAGAAAGGAACGGCGCAAGCGATCGTCTACAGGGCTTTCGATATTGCAGCAGCAAAATTGGGACAAGCTCCCATGGATATTTTCAACAAGGCGCTCGAAAACGCAATGCCTATGCTCGAAGTCAAGGCAAGGCGTGTGGGCGGCTCCACCTATCAAGTTCCTATGGAGATCCGTCCCGAACGCAGACAGACTCTCGCCATCAGATGGCTCGTGTCTTTCGCGAGAAAGAGGGGCGAGAAAACTATGGACGCCAGACTTGCGGGTGAACTTATGGACGCATACAATCTGACGGGCGGCGCAGTCAAGAGAAAGGACGAGATGCATCGCGCGGCGGAGGCAAACAAGGCGTTCGCACACTACAGGTGGTAAACTATGGCAAGGAAGTATGCTCTTGACAAGGTGCGCAATATCGGCATTATGGCTCACATAGACGCCGGTAAAACCACCACAACCGAGCGAATTCTCTACTACACAGGCGTCAACCATAAGCTCGGAGAAACCCATGACGGATCCGCTACGATGGACTACATGGAGCAAGAGCGAGAGAGGGGAATCACCATCACTTCGGCGGCTACCACCGCGATCTGGAAGGGACATCAGATCAACATCATCGATACTCCCGGTCACGTGGATTTCACCGTAGAGGTGGAGAGAAGCCTCAGAGTGCTTGACGGAGCCGTCGCGGTATTTTGCGCGAAGGGCGGCGTCGAGCCTCAGTCCGAAAACGTGTGGCGTCAAGCGGACACCTACAAAGTCCCGAGGATCGCCTTCGTCAACAAGATGGACATCAACGGCGCCAATTTCTTCGGGGCCGTCGAGATGATGAAGGAGAGACTGGGCGCCAACGCCGTTCCCATTTGCCTGCCAATAGGCAAGGAAAGCGAGTTTGAGGGCGTGATCAGCCTCATCGATATGCAGGCGTACTATTATGACCAAGCGGACAAGGGCGTCACTTTCTTCAAGAAACCCATCCCCGAGGCGTATAGGGCGCAAGCCGACGAATACAGGCAAAAGCTGTTTGAGGCGGCGGCGGATTTTGATGAGGATATCTTCGAAAAGCTCATCGCCGAGGACTATGACGGCATAAGCGAGCAACAGCTCAAAGCCGCCATCCGCAAGGGTACAATAGAGATGAAACTCAATCCCGTGCTTTGCGGCAGCTCGTACAAAAACACGGGCGTGCAACTTATGCTCGACGCGGTCGTGGACTTCCTGCCCGCTCCGACGGACGTTGCAAGCATCGAGGGCATCAACCCAAAGACGGAGCAACCCGAACTTCGCCATCCCGGCGAAAACGAACCTTTCAGCGCGCTTGTGTTCAAGATCTTGACGGACGAATTTGTCGGCAAGCTGTCCTTTGCGAGGATATATTCGGGGACTGTGTCGGTCGGCAGCGTCGTCTACAACACCGTGAAGGGCGAAAACGAACGCATAAGCAGACTTCTCAGGATGAACGCGGACAACCGCGAGGACATCGAAGAGGCGTACGCGGGCGACATCGTCGCGATCATAGGTCTCAAAAAGAGTACGACGGGCGACACGCTGTCCGACAAATCGAGGCAGATCGTGCTTGAAAATATGGTTTTCCCCGATCCCGTCATCAAGGTCGCGATAGAGCCGAAGTCCAAAGCTTCGCAGGAGAGAATGGCGGTCGCCATCCAAAAATTGCAGGAAGAGGACCCGACTTTCAAGGCGTACACGGACAAGGAGACGGGACAAACGATCATCGCGGGAATGGGCGAGTTGCACCTCGACATCATCGTGGACAGAATGATGCGCGAGTTCAAAGTCGAGGCGAACATCGGCAAACCGCAGGTCAGCTATCGTGAGACCATCACGAAAGCCGTCAAGAATGTTGAAGGCAAGTTTATCAGACAGTCGGGCGGCCACGGTCAGTACGGCAGGATCATCATCGATATGGAGCCGAATCCGGGCGGCGGATTGGAGATGGAAAACGTCATCGTCGGCGGCGCAGTGTCAAAAGAGTTTGCGGCGGCGGCATGGGAAGGCATCCAAGAGGCAGCGCAGAGCGGCGTGATCGCAGGATACGAATGCGTTGACTTCAAAGTTAGACTTGTCGACGGAAGTATGCACGAAGTGGACAGCTCCGAGATGGCGTTCAAGATCGCGGGATCCCTCGCCTTCAAAGAGGCGGCAAGCAAGGCGGCGCCCACGCTGCTCGAACCTATTATGAAAGTGGAAGTCATCACTCCCGACGATTATTTGGGCGACGTGATGGGCAACCTTACGACAAGGCGCGGACAGGTGAAGGGCATTGAACCCCGCACGGGCGCGCAGTGCGTTGACGCGGACGTGCCGCTTTCCGAGATGTTCGGATATGCGACGAGCCTTCGCAGCATAACGCAGGGCAGAGCGAGTTTCACAATGTTGTTCGATCATTATGAACCCGTGCCCAAGACGATCGCCGACAAACTTATCGGCGACAAAAAATGACCTTAAAGGCGATTTCTTATATTGATTATATATAAGTAAATAGCTTTTAGGATATAAAAACAAAAAATAAAAGCCAAAAAAATCAATTGGAGGAATTTAGTATGGCAAAAGCTAAATTTGAAAGAACAAAGCCGCACGTTAACATCGGTACAATCGGCCACGTTGACCACGGCAAGACCACGCTCACCGCTGCAATCACGATGTACAGTGCGCACCTCGGCAAGGCTCAAGTCATGAAATATGACGAGATCGATAAGGCCCCCGAAGAGAAAGCAAGAGGCATCACGATCAACACAGCGCACGTTGAGTATGAGACAGACAAGCGTCACTATGCGCACGTTGATTGCCCCGGCCACGCCGACTATGTCAAGAACATGATCACAGGCGCGGCGCAA
>CANQZE010000092.1 GCA_947628255.1 uncultured Clostridia bacterium
GCCGCCGTCAGGGGCCGGGAGAACAGCCCGATGAAGCCCCAGCCGGAAGCCGCCGTCAATATCATCACAACGGATACCGCAAGCGCTATGCCCGCTTTGGAGAGCAGATCCTGCGCCGCGGTTGCGCCGATAGCTTCATAGGTGACGTTGCCTGGTCTGTCGGGATAGAGTTCGTCAACGGCGGTCCTGATCTTTTCGTTGAGTTCGTTGATCTCCTCGTCGTCGTTATAGATGTTTTTATATCTGAACGCGATGGACGAATTGGCGACATTGTTGGCTTCCTGTTGCTGAATGTAGCTGACCGTGACGTGAAACGACTGGATCGTCTCCACGATCTTGTCTCTGTTTTCGACGTATTTGTCGCCGAGCGCGTCCTCGCCCAAAGTGACCGTGATGACGGAGCCGCCTTCGAAGTCGATACCTATGCCGACGGCGTCGGTGTAACTGCCGCTCTGCGCGCCGAGCGCCACGATGACTATCACTGCGACCAACAGCACAATGAAGGGTACGATCGCAAACCATTTGATGTATTTGCTGACTTTGAAGGTGTTGATCAAATTTTTGAAGGACTTACTTTTTGTCATATCACTTCACCTCCACAGCCTTATTTTGATCGGCAGGCACGGGAGAAACATTCTCCTGCGCCGCTCTCTTCAATCCGAAGAACTTTGCCGTCTTCTCGGACTTCTTGTCTCCGAAGGAGAGGAATGCCTTGAGGATATATCTCGTCACGACAAGCGACGTGAACATCGACAAAATGATACCTATGAACAGCGTGACGGCAAAACCGACGATCGCCGACGAACCCAAGATCCACAGCACGACTGCGCCGATGAGGGTCGTCACGTTGCCGTCGATGATGGCGGAAGCGGACCTCGAGAAGCCCTGCTTGAAAACGTCGCCGATGTTCTTGGAAGAATTGCTGTATCCGTCCTTTATCCTCTCGAAGATGATGACGTTCGCGTCGACTGCCATACCTATCGAGAGCAAGATACCCGCGATGCCGGGCAACGTGAGCTGGACCCACGGAAGCACCGCGCAGAACCACAGCAACAACACGATGTACACGCAAAGCGCGATATCCGCCGCAAGCCCCAATCCGCGGTACACAAAGCCGAGGAAGATGAAGATGAGACCAACGCCGATGGCGCCCGCAATGAGAGCGGTGCGGATGGCGTCGTCGCCGAGCGTTGCCGAGATGTTGCGCACCTCAGTCACCTTGAGCGTGACGCCGAGGCTGCCGGACTGTATCCTTGTCGCGAAGTCATACGCTTCCTGATAGGTGTATCCGCCGCCGCTTTGAGTGATGATCGCGTGTCCGTTTGTGATCTGAGAATTGACGGTGACCGCGCTGACAAGCTCGCTCGCGTCGTAAATGTAGATCTGTTGGTTGAGATAATCTTGAGTCATCTGAGCAAAAGCCTTTGTGCCTTCGTCATTGAATCTCAGCCCGACCGCAAATTGATGGCTGTCGTCGTATGTGACAAACGCGCTGGAGATGTGATCCCTGCCGATGATGATGGATTCCGCATTGGGATCCTGCTCGCCCTTGAAAGAAATGGACGCGGGTCTGCCGATGAGTTCAAGCACTCTTTCGGGATCGTCCACGTCGGGAACTTCAACGCGAATGGATTGATTGCCGTTGCTGTTTGTGCCTTTGGTGACCGTGGACTCCGTGTAGCCCTTGCTCACAAGAAGACTTTGCAATGAATTGATCGTGCCGTTGACGCGGCCGTCGAGATCATCAAGCCCGTCGTCCTCAACCTCGAAGACTGCCGAGACGCCGCCCGACATATCGAGACCGAGCTTGATCGTGCGAGCATAGCCGTTGTAATCGTAGACCGTGTCGGCGATCGGGAACGAGACCACCGCGAATACCGCCATCAAAATGATGAACACGCTTACGATCGACATCAAGACTATCGCACTCTTTTTGCCAATCTCAAATTTGTTTTTAGAGTCGTTTTTGTTCACAGGAAGAACCTCCATATAGTAAAACAAAGATATTATAATAACAAAAGCGAGCTTAGTCAACAAAAATCAAACACTCAAAAAAATTTTTATGGATTTTGCGCGCAAATTTTGTCGCGACGACATTTTGGGCAGAATAAACTCCGCCTCGGGAGCATAGGCTTTGGTATGGAAAAAACGACGGATCTCAAAGGCAATATCACCGACGTCATCAAAGCTATCCTGCTTTCGGTGCTGATCTCGCTTGGGCTGGTGCTTATCTTCGCGATGGTCATCAAGTTTGCCGCCCTGCCCTCGAAAGTCATTATGCCCGTCAACATCGCGATCAAGATTCTGTCCGTACTCATCGGCACGCTCATAGGTTTCAAAAACGCGCAAAACGGACTGTTCAAGGGCGCGATCACGGGACTTGTGTATATGCTGTTCACGTTTTTCATCTTTGCGGCGCTGAGCGGCTTCAAGGACATCAAATTCAGTTGGATCGACCTTGTCACCTTGCCAATCGCGGGAGCGATCTCGGGCATAATCGCCGTGAACATCCGCGGAAGAAAATGACCTCCAAATGACATCTTCGCAAAAAAATTCCGCAAAAAAAGCTGTCCGCGAGGACAGCTTTTCGAAATTCTAATCAAACAAATTGAGATCTCTCACTTCTCTTCGGGTTGAGACTCGGTCTCCTCGGCGGGAGCCTCTTTTTTGCTCTCTTCCTCGGCGGGAGCGCCCTCCTTTTCGGGAGCCTTTTCCTCGGGTCTATCCTCGGGAGTTGCCTCGGGTTGCTCGGAAGCGGTCTCCTCGGCGGGCGCAGTCTCCTCGGCGGGTTGTGCGGGAGCCGCAACGCTTTCAAGCACATAGCCGACGGCCTTTCTGTCGATGACGATCAAAGTGGGGCTGTTTTCCGTGCCGACGTTGACGATGAGAGTGTTGTCGGTGTTGACCTGCCGACAAGTCCGCCGACAGTCATCAGCTTTGTGCCGACTGTCAAGCTGTCCATCATCTGCTGTTGCTGTTTTTGGCGTTTCTTTTGAGGAATGATCGTGAGAACGATCATCAACACAAGCACGACACCAATGATGACAAACATAATCCACGAATTGTTGTTTGCCGTCTCGTCTGCCGCCAATAAATAATTCAAAAATGACATATTATTCTCCTTAATATCGCTCGATCGCGACTGTTACTTGTCAAGTATAACAGAAGTTGCGACGTTTGGCAAGCTAAATTTGACAATGAGCAAAGTTAAATTGTTTTTAACTTGAAAACTTGCTTTTGCCGCTGTTGCCCTGACTCGTCAGCCCTTGTATTGCGCCATAAAATCCTTTCTGAACGCGTCGTATCTGTCCTCGAGTATCGCCTGTCTTATCTCCGCGGCGAGGCGCTCGAGGAAGCGGACGTTGTGGATGGAGAGCAATCTGCCCCCCATTATCTCGTCGGATTTGATAAGGTGGCGTATGTATGCGCGCGTGTAACCCTTGCAGGCATAGCAGTCGCAGGTCTCGTCGAGAGGAGTGAAATCCTCCGCGTAAGGCGCGTTTCTTATCGTGAGGAAGCCCTCGCGCACCATCGCCGTGCCGTTGCGGGCAATGCGGGTGGGCAACACGCAATCGAACATATCCACGCCGCGCGCGACGCCTTCAACGATATAATCCGCCGTCCCGACTCCCATAAGATAGTGCGGCTGTTCTTTTGGCAGGAGGGGCTGCAAAACGTCGAGCATCTCAAACATCGTCTCGGCGGGTTCGCCGACGCTGAGTCCCCCTATCGCGACGCCGCAGGTGCAATATGGAACGGTGCGCTTTGCGCTCTCCGCCCTAAGATCCGCAAATATGTTGCCCTGCACGATCGGGAACAGCGTCTGATGGGATTTGAGTTTGTATTCGGAACATCTATCCAGCCATCTGAGAGTGCGCTCCATCGCCGCCCCGGCCTTGTCGTGGTCGATGTCGGGGGAGGTGCATTCGTCAAACGCCATCACGATGTCGGAGCCGAGCGCCCTTTGCACTTCCATAGACTTTTCGGGCGAGAAGAAGTGCCTGCTTCCGTCGATGAAACTGTTGAATTCCACGCCGTCATCCGTTATCTTGCGCAACGAGGAGAGCGAAAACACTTGAAATCCGCCGCTGTCCGTGAGGATCGCTCCGTCCCAATTCATAAATTTGTGCAATCCGCCCGCGCGTTCGATCAAATCGTGACCGGGTCGCAAATACAGATGATAGGTGTTTGACAAAAGGATCTGCGCGCCCGTCGCCTTCACCTCTTCGGGAGACAGTCCCTTGACCGTCGCCTTTGTGCCTACGGGCATAAAGCACGGCGTGTCGATGACGCCGTGTTCGGTGTAGAGTTTTCCCACTCTCGCACCCGTCGTTTTGTCCTCGTGGATAAGTTCGAATCTCATATCGTCCTCTTTATTGGTTCCTAATGTTTTTCAGCGCAATACTTTCGCCGCGCCTCGCTCAAAACAGGTCTGAGTGAGTGCCTGTCCTTATCAATTTCAAAACCAACCTATCTTCATAAACCTTATAAATCAAAAGCCAGTCCGGTTGAATATGACATTCTCTCACGTCAATATTATTCTCTAGTGTTTACCAAAGCGTGGTCGTGGTATTTTTCCGGCAAGGGTTGCTCGTTTGCAAGCATCGTCACCACCTTTTGAAATTCGGCAATATTGCACCCTCTCTTTATGGCGAGCTTAAAATCTCTTTTGAACTGTCCTTGGTATTCTATCCTAAGCATTCAGGTCCTCCATAAGAGCTTCTACACTGTCAAATGGCCCGTAAACGTCCTCGCCTTTTTCCGCGTCGGCGATCGCTTTTGCAGTGACGGCGTTGGGTTTCTCGCTAGTTACGTCAAAAGGTATCCCGTGCCACGCCAACGATTTTTTGAGGAAAATATTTATCGCGGTGGACAAGTCCAACCCGAGATCGGCAAATAACTCCTGCGCTTGCTTCTTCACGTCCGCGTCAATAGTTATATTTGTAGATACTTTCGCCATATTCATTCACTCCTTATTGCTTTACTTCGGATATATTCTACAACATAGTATGCGCTTTGTCAACATTTTATGCGCATAAAATATTTATTTATGCACGTAATATGGTCATAATATGCGCGTCTTATGTAGCATTAGTATTGAGGCTTATAGGAGTTCCATATTCTTGTCCAAGAATGGACTGACTGTTTTCAGAAGCAAGCAAGGCAAGGAAAGCGAGCATTGACAAGGGGAGCGTACTATGCCGTACGTGACCCGCAGGCAAGCGGAGCTTGACGCAGTATTGCGCCGCTTATAAAAACAGGCAGGCGTCCCCAAAGGAAAAGAACCTGTATCGCTCCCTCACTGCTTCATTGTATATCTCAAGCGTCTTTTCCCTGCCGACGAAGGCGGACACAAGCATAATGAGCGTGCTTTCGGGTAGATGGAAGTTGGTGACGAGTCCCTTCACGCATTTGAAGGCGTAGCCGGGATAGATGAAAATGTTTGTCTCGCCTTTGCAGGGACGGACAAAGCCGTTTTCGTCCGCGACGGTCTCAAGAGTGCGCACGCTTGTGGTGCCCACTGCGATGACTCGCCTGCCCTCGCGCACGGCGGCGTTG